>NZ_JAAGPQ010000026.1:0-92328 GCF_017104985.1 Paraburkholderia sp. Ac-20342
CGCCGACGAGGCGCTCTACCGCGCGAAGGATGCGGGCCGCAACCGCGTGATGATGGACCGCGCGTCGGCCGACACGGCGGCGGCGAACGGCGCCGCAGTGACGCCGGCCACGGACGGGCGCGGCGTAAGCTGAGGCGCGCGCCGACGGCGCTTGCCAGTCCTGATTGCGCTCCGTAAACTCGCGCGTGACTTTGCCGGACCCCGCCCGCGCGCGATGCCGCCGTGCGGCGCATACCCCACCCACACCGAGCCGACCAAGAGGAGAACCCCCGCGATGGCCGAATCCTATTTCCCCCGCTGGCGCCGCCAGCCTGCCGCCGCCGAGGGCGGCATCGTCGGCATCGACGAACGGCTCGCATGGCCGCAGATGTTCGCGATGGGCATCCAGCACGTCGTCGCGATGTTCGGCTCGACCGTGCTCGCGCCGCTCCTGATGGGCTTCGATCCGAACCTGTGCATCTTCATGTCGGGGATCGGCACGCTGCTGTTCTTCGTGCTGGTCGGCGGCCGCGTGCCGAGCTATCTCGGTTCGAGCTTCGCGTTCATCGGCCTCGTGATCGCGGTGACCGGCTACGGCGGCCACGGCGCGAATCAGAACATCCCGGTGGCGCTGGGCGGCATCATCGCGTGCGGCGTCGCGTATGCGGTGGTCGGGCTGATCGTCTCGGCGGTCGGCACGCGCTGGATCGAAACGCTGATGCCGCCGGTCGTGACCGGCGCGATCGTCTGCGTGATCGGCCTGAACCTCGCGCCGATCGCCGTGCACGGCGTGAGCGGCAGCAACTTCGATTCGTGGATGGCGCTCGTGACCGTGCTGTGCGTCGGCGCGGTCGCGGTGTTCACGCGCGGCATGCTGCAGCGTCTCCTGATCCTGATCGGCCTGCTGCTCGCCTACGCGATCTACGCGATCGTCACCAACGGTCTCGGCATGGGCAAGCCGATCGACTTCGCGATCGTCGCGAACGCCGCGTGGTTCGGCATGCCGCACTTCATGTCGCCGGTGTTCGACCCGCACGCGATGACGCTGCTCACGCCGATCGCGGTGATCCTCGTCGCCGAGAATCTCGGCCACATCAAGGCGGTCAGCGCGATGACGGGCCAGAACCTCGACCGCTACGTCGGCCGCGCGTTTCTCGGCGACGGGCTCGCGACGATCGTGTCCGGCTTCGCGGGCGGCACCGGCATGACGACCTACGCCGAGAACATCGGCGTGATGGCGGTGACGAAAATCTACTCGACGCTGGTGTTCGTGATCGCCGCGCTGATCGCGCTCGTGCTCGGCTTCTCGCCGAAATTCGGCGCGGTGATCCAGACGATTCCGGGGCCGGTGCTGGGCGGCGTGTCGATCGTCGTGTTCGGGCTGATCGCGGTGACGGGCGCGCGCATCTGGGTCGTCAACAAGGTGGACTTCTCCGATAACCGCAACCTGATCGTCGCGGCCGTCACGCTCGTGCTCGGCGCCGGCGACTTCTCGCTGAAGCTCGGCGGCTTCGGGCTTGGCGGCATCGGCACCGCGACGTTCGGCGCGATCATCCTGTATGCGCTTCTGAGAAGGAAGCCGACGCAAGGGCCGGTGGCCTGAGCTTCTTCTGGGTGGTGCCGGCGGCGCTGGCTGCCGCTCGCCGTCGGCGACGGCCCGCGCCGCTCAGCGCGCACAGCCGGCCTTGCCGATATCGGAGCCGGCGAGCGGCCCAACGGCCGCCGCCGTCACCCAGGCGCCCGAGCCGCTACCTCTTGCGCGCCGTCAGCGCCGTCTCCAACAGATCCACCTCGCGCATCAGCTTGTTCAGCGTCTCGTCGTTGATCTGCTGGCTGCTGCGCAATTCGAGCAACTCCTTGCGTTCGGCGCGCATCGCCGAGAGCTTCATGTGGAATTCGAGCGCGTCGGCGCGCCGCGCGAGTTCGCGCGGTTCCTGTTCGCAGTCGAGCGTCGCGAGGCGGCGCTGGTACAGGTCCATCACGCGCGCGGTCACGTCGGTCGCATACGCCTGCGCCGATTCTTCGAGGTCCGCGCACTCGGTATCGTGAATATCGTCGATGGCGCGAATCGCGGCTTGGGCGGCGAGCGTGCGCGCGAGCGCTTCCTCGGCCGCGTGCGGGTCCTTGCCGCGCCGCCAGCCGCGCAGCAGCAGCGGCAACGCGGCCACCGCCACCAGCAGCGACAGCAGGATCACGCCCGAGGCGATGAAGATCGCCAGATCGCGCCCCGGCAACGGCGTGCCGTTCGGCAGCAGCTCCGGTAGCGACAGCACGCCCGCCAGCGTCACCGCGCCGCGCACGCCGGCCACCGTCGTGACCGACACCATGCGCAGCCCCGGCACCGCGTTCGCGACGCCTTGCTTGGCCGCGCCGCGGCTCGCGAACCAGCGCAGCAGCCATACCCACACGAAGCGCATCGCATAGAGCGCGAACGCCACCGCGACGATGTAGCCGATCAGCAGCGCGACCTGCGCGTCGTCGGTCTCGTGGGCGTCGAGCAGCGCGCGCCCGAGGATGTGCGGAAACTGCAGCCCGAGCATGATGAACACCATGCCGTTGAAGACGAACTCGATCATCGTCCATGTGCTCGTGGTCCGCACGCGCGAGGTCGCCTGCCACGTATTCGCGATGCTTGCGTAGTTCATCATCATGCCGGCCGCCACCGCCGCGAGGATGCCCGACAGATCGAAGCGCTCGGCGGTCAGGTAGGCGGCGAACGGAATCAGCAGCGTCATCACGATGCCGGGGGCGGGGTCGCCCTCTTCGACGAGAGAGAGGAAGCGCGCCGACACGAAGCTGAATATCGCGCTCACCGCCGCGCCGACCGCGAGGCCGCCCAGCGCGATGATGACGAAGCTGACCGAGGCGTCGCGCAGCGAAAACGCGCCGGTCAGCGCCGCCGCGATCGCGAACTTCAGCGCGACGAGGCCGGATGCGTCGTTCATCAGCGCCTCGCCTTCGAGGATGTGCATCAGCTGGCCCGGAATCTTGCCCTTGCCGGCGATGCCCGAGAGCGCGACCGCGTCGGTCGGCGACAGCACCGCGGCGAGCGCGAACGCGACCGGCAGCGAGATTTCCGGCACGAGCGCGTGCACGAAATAGCCGACCACGAGCACCGTCATGAAGACGAGGCCAAGCGCGAGCATCAGGATCGCGCGGCGCGCCATGAAGAATTCGCGCTTCGGGATGCGCCAGCCATCCGCGAACAGCAGCGGCGGAATGAACAGCAGCATGAAGATTTCCGGATCGAACCTGACGTGCAGGTCGAGGCGCGGCCACGCGAGCAGCGCGCCGATCGCGATCTGCACGAGCGGCAACGGCAGGTTGAACGGCAGCGCGTGCGTCAGCACGCCGGAAGCGGCAACGGCGAGCAACAGGATCAGGACGGTGAAGACAATTTCCATCGGGTGTTCCGGGCAGATGAACGGGGGCGTTTCAGGTGGCGGTGGCGCGGCAGGGGCGACAGGTGCGACAGGTGCGGCAGGTGCGCCGCCGCGCGTTGCGGGCGGCCACCGTTCGCACCACAAGGGCTGCAAGCAGGAGCCGCAAGCACAGGCCACAAGCAGGAGCCACAAGCAAGGCCGCGCAAGGCGCAGGGTCGAGTGTAGCCCGCCGGCGCGCGAGGCAGCCCCTAAATGCGCATCGAGTCGTGCACCGCAACGGTGCGCGCCGCGCCCATGCGCGGCGCACGGGCCGTGTCGGCGGTGCGTCCGGTCAGCCGGATGACAGCGCTTTGTGGGCCAGCGTGCGCATGGAGCTTGCTTAACCGCTGCCGATGACGCACATTTTTAGAACCGGCTCCGGCGCGAGAGGACGGCATGACGATTGAGCAACAGGACAGGGCGGCGAGCATGCCGCACGGCTTCGAGGTCGAGGTGGCCTCGGGCCTGCAACGCTATTCGGTGCAGCATGGCGAGCTGACGCTGACGAGCGTCTTCCAGCCGATTTTCAGCCTGTCGCACATGCGCGCGGTCGGCTACGAGGGCTTGCTGCGCGCGCATGACGCGCTCGATCGCGCCGTCTCGCCGCTCGACGTATTCGGCGCCGCCGCGCGGGTCGGCGAGGCGCTGCAGGTCGACCGGCTCGCGCAGACGCTGCATCTGGAAAACTTCAAGGTGCTCGGCGCCGAGCGCGAATGGCTGTTCCTCAACGCGCATCCCGGCGTGCTGACCGATCCGTATCTCGCCGCGGCGCTGCTCGCGAGCCTGCAACGGCTCGATCTGTCGCCGCGGCGCATCGTGCTCGAAGTGCTCGAACAGAGCGCGGACGACCTTGAACGGCTCGCGGACGCGGTGCGCCAGTTTCGCGAGCGCGGCTTCCTGATCGCGCTCGACGACTTCGGCGCCGGCCATTCGAACATCGAGCGGATCTGGCAGTTGAATCCCGACATCGTGAAGCTCGACCGCGTCATGCTCTCGCACGCCGCGCATCGCCCCGACATGGCGACGATCCTGCCGGGCCTCGTGGCGCTCTTGCACGAAGCGGGCAAGCTCGTGCTGATCGAGGGCGTCGAGACCGAGCACGAAGCGCAGATGGCGCTCGCCTGCAACGCCGACTTCGTGCAGGGCTTTTTCTTCGGCCGGCCGAATCCGGGCGTGGCCGACGCCGCGCAGGCGGCGGCGTGCATCGGCGAAGTCACCGAGCGTTATCGCGAGCAGGCCGAAGCGCGCGAGCGGCGCGGCGCGAGCCGTCTCGCGCCGTATCTGCGCGCGTTCGAGCGTGCCGCCGAGCGGCTGGCCGCCGGCGAACCGCTCGACGAAGTGTGCTGGAATTTCCTCGCGCTCGATCACGCCGCGCGCTGTTTCCTGCTCGACGCGAAGGGCCGGCAGGCGGGCCGCAACGTCGTGCTGCGCGCCGACCGCGCGGCGCACGAAACGCGCTTTCTGCCGCTCGCCGACGCGCAGGGCGCGAACTGGCTGCGCCGGCCGTATTTCAGCGCCGCGATCAATGCGCCGGAGCGCGTGCACGTGACGCGGCCGTATCTGTCGATCAACGAGGCGTTGCCGTGCGTGACGCTGTCGGTGGCGACGCGCGTCGGCGAGCAGATCTGCGTGCTGTGCGGCGATATCGACTGGGTGGACGAAGAGCGCTGAGCGCGCTTCTGCGATGATGTCGCTTTCAACGACACCAGGTTGCGCTCATGCCCGTGCTGCTCGAAGTGATTGCCACGACCGTCGCCGATGCGCGCGTTGCCGCGCGGGCCGGCGCCGACCGTCTCGAACTCGTGACCGCGATGGGCGACGGCGGTCTCACGCCGAGCGTCGGGCTGATCGAGGCGGTGGTCGACGCGGTCGCGATTCCCGTCAACGTGATCGTGCGGCCGCATAGCCGCTCGTTCGTCTACGACGCCGACGACTACGCGGTGATGCTGCGCGACATTCGTGCGGTGAAGGCGGCGGGCGCGAACGGCATCGTGATCGGCATGCTCGACGCCGCTGGCGCGATCGACCGCGAAGGTCTCGCGCGTGCCTGCGAAGCCGCCGATGGCCTCGACGTCACGTTTCACCGCGCATTCGACGAAGCGCGCGATTTGCGCGAGGCGCTCGACGTGCTGCTGTGTGTCGAGGCGGTGAAAAACGTGCTGACGTCGGGCGGAAAACCGTCGGTGTTGCAGGCGCAAGCCGTGATTCGCGAACTCGTGCGGCAAGCAGACAGCTCGCCGTGCACGGTGCTCGCCGGCGCCGGTTTGACGCTGGAGGCGGTGGCGGACTTCGTGAGCGCGACGCACGTCGAGGCCGTGCATTTCGGCTCGGGCGTGCGCGTGAACGGCCACGGGCTTGCGCCCGTCGAGGCCGCGAAAGTGGCGCAGGCGAGGGCGCTGCTCGATGCGGTGGCGCGCTGACGCGTGCAGAATCGCGAGCCAGAAACAAAGCCGCTTCGGCGCTGAACCGAAGCGGCTTTTCGTTGCGGCGCGGCCATGCTCGCGTGACCCAACGCAACCCAGCATGACAATCGGCCAACGCGCCGCGACCTACTTCGCGACCACCACCGGAATCCCGCGCAACTGCCCGGCGCCTTTCATCTCTTCGAGTGACTTCTTCACGGCGGCACCCGTCGCCGCATCGATGCCGAGACGTGTCGCGAGCTCACGCTCCGCGCGCTTCACGCCCGCGAGATTCGCCAGCTTCACGTGACCATAACCGCGCACGCGCGCATGCAGATCGGCGAGTTTGGCGATGTCGTCGAGATGGCTGGCGTCGAGTTTCGCGAGCGCGCGCTGCAACGTGGTTTCGTAATCGCTCGCGAGTTCGCGCTCCATCTTGCGTTCGAGCGTGCGGCCGAACGGATCGAGCGGCGTGCCGCGCAGACCGCGCCACTTCGCGAGCATGCCGAGCACCGGCCACATCCATTGACCGAAGGTTTTCTTGCGCGGTGCGACGCCCGCTTGCGCACGCGTGAGTGTCGGCGGCGCGAGGTTGAAGCTGATGCTGAAGTCCTTGCCGGCCACGCCTTCGAATTGCGCTTCGAGTGCTTCGCGGAACGCGGCATCGGTATGCAAGCGCGCGACTTCGTATTCGTCCTTCACCGCCAGCAGCCGGTAGAACGTGGTCGCGACCGCGCGCGTCACGCGTTCGCTCGCGGTGTCGACCGCACTTTCGGCGCGGCGTGCCGCATCGACGAGCGCGCGATAGCGCTTCACATACGCCGCGCCGCCGTAGGCGAGCAAGCGGCTTTCGCGATGCGCGATCAGCTCGTCGAGCGTATCGACGCGCACGCCCGGCTTAGGCGCATGACGTGCCTGCCAGAGCGATTCGAGCCCGGCCGGATCGGCGGCGGCCATGCGGCCGATCGAAAATGCAAGCTGGTTCATCTGCACGGCGACGTTGTTCAGTTCGATCGCGCGCATCATCGCCGCGAACGACACCGGCACGAGACCGAGCTGCCATGCAAAACCGAGCATCAGGATATTCGCGCCGATCGTGTCGCCGAGAAAACGCGTCGCGAGCGCCTGCGCGTCGCAGGTCGACATGCGCTCTTCACCGGCCGCGTGACGCATCTTGTCGATCAGCGCATCGGCATGCAGCGTCGCGTCCGGGTTCTGCACGAAGCTCGCGTTCGGAATCGCATGCGTGTTGACGACGATGCGCGTGCGGCCATGCCGCACCGTCTGCAAGGCATCGGCGCTCGCGCCGACCACCATGTCGCAGGCGAGCAGCACGTCGGCCTGCTGCGTGTCGATGCGCACCTGGTTCAGCCATTCGTCGCGCGCGGCGAAGCGCACGAACGACAGCACCGAGCCGCCCTTCTGTGCGAAACCCATGAAGTCGAGCACCGACGCGCTCTTGCCTTCGAGATGCGCGGCCATGCTGATCAGCGCGCCGACCGTCACGACGCCGGTGCCGCCCACGCCCGTGACGAGGATGTCGTACGGCGCGGCATCGAGCTGCGTCGCGGGCAGCGCCAGCGCGTCGACACTCGCGGCGAGTGCTTGCGGATCGAACGCGACGCCGGCCGCTTTTTTCAGCTTGCCGCCCGCGACCGTGACGAAGCTCGGGCAGAAGCCGTTCACGCACGAATAGTCCTTGTTGCACGACGATTGATCGATGCGGCGCTTGCGTCCCAACGCGGTTTCGACTGGCTCGACCGACAGGCAATTCGACTGCACGCCACAATCGCCGCAGCCTTCGCAGACTTCCTCGTTGATGAAGAGCCGCTGGTCCGGATCGGGGAATTCGCCTTTCTTGCGGCGCCGGCGTTTTTCGGCCGCGCAGGTCTGGTCGTAGATCAGCACGGTCACGCCGTCGGTGTCGCGCAATTCGCGCTGCACGGCGTCCATTTCGCTGCGATGGTGGAACGTCGTGCCCTTCGGAAACTGGCCGTGATGGCCATCGTATTTCTCGGGCTCGTCGCTGACCACGACGAAGCGCGACACGCCTTCGGCTTCCACCTGGCGCGCGATCTGCGGCACCGAGATGCTGCCGTCGACGGGCTGGCCGCCCGTCATCGCGACCGCGTCGTTATAGAGAATCTTGTAGGTGATCGTCGCTTTCGCGGCGACCGCCTGGCGGATCGCGAGAATGCCGGAGTGGAAGTAGGTGCCGTCGCCGAGATTCTGGAACACGTGGCGCGTTTTCGTGAACATCGAATGCGAGGCCCAGTCGACGCCTTCGCCGCCCATCTGGATGAGGCCGGTCGTGTCGCGCTCCATCCACGAGGCCATGAAGTGGCAGCCGATGCCGGCCTGCGCGATCGAGCCGTCCGGTACTTTCGTCGAGGTGTTGTGCGGGCAGCCGGAGCAGAAGTACGGCGTGCGCTTCACGCTGTCGGCGGCATTCGAGAGGATTTGCGGCGCGACCAGATCGACTACGCGCTCGCGGCGATCGAGCGCGGGCTTGTGCTTCGCGAGCCAGTTCGCGAACACGGGCAGGATGCGCGACGGCCGCAATTCGCCGAGCGACGACAGCAGCAACGTGCCGTCCTCGGCATGCTTGCCGATCACGACCGGTCGCGTGCCTTGCGTGCAGTTGTACAGATAGTCCTTGATCTGCTGCTCGATCACAGGGCCTTTCTCTTCGATCACGAGCACTTCGGCGAGGCCCGAGACGAACGCGTCGATGCGCGTCATTTCGAGCGGAAACGACAGCCCGACCTTGTAGATGCGCACGCCGGCCGCGTCGAGATCGGCGACGGTCAGGTCGAGCCGGCGCAGCGCTTCCATCAGGTCCAGATGCGCCTTGCCGCAGGTGACGATGCCGACGTTCGCCTGCGGGCTCGGCGCGATCCATTTGTCGATGCTGTTCGTGCGCGCGAAGTGGCGCACCGCGTCGAGCTTCGCATGCAGACGCGCTTCGATCGTGAGGCTCGGCAGATCGGGCCAGCGGTTGTGCAGGCCGCCAGCGGGGGCAGCGAAATCGTCGGGGACGGTCCAGTCGGTTTGCAGCGCGTCGAGATCGACGGTCGAGCCCGATTCGACTGTCTCCGAGATTGCCTTGTAGCCGACCCAGGCGCCCGAGAAGCGCGACAACGCCCAGCCGTACAGGCCGAATTCGAGCATATCCGCGATGTTCGACGGATTCACGACCGGCATGTGCCATGCGATCATCGCGAAGTCGCTCTGATGTGGCATCGACGACGATACGCAGCCGTGATCGTCGCCCGCCACCACCAGCACGCCGCCGTGCGGCGACGAGCCGTACGCGTTGCCGTGCTTGAGCGCGTCGCCGGCGCGATCGACGCCGGGGCCCTTGCCGTACCACATCGCGAACACGCCTTCGACGGTGCGCTCCGGGTCTGCTTCGACGCGCTGCGTGCCGAGCACGGCGGTGCCGCCGAGTTCCTCGTTGATCGCGGGCAGGAAGCGGATGTCGCTCGCGGCGAGCAGCGTGTTCGCTTTCCACAGTTGCTGATCGACCATGCCGAGCGGCGAGCCGCGATAGCCGCTGATGAAGCCGGCGGTATTCAGGCCGCGCGCCTGATCGAGCGCGCGCTGCATCAAGGCGAGGCGCACGAGCGCCTGCGTGCCGGTCAGAAAGATCCGGCCGCGCGTCGCGGTGAGGTTGTCGGAAAGCCGGTAATCGGCGAGAGCGGGCGTGCCGTCGATGGGCAGGCGGGCAGTCATGGGCGAGTCTCCATTTGTCGATCGGAGTTGGCGCTTTAGCGCCTACTCCGGTCCCATGCAACTTCGTTGCTTTCGGTTCCGCGCGCCGTGGTGGGGACCACGCAGACGACGCAGCGGAAGAGACTCTATTTTTCAGCCGCCCTCGGAGTGATTTCTTTCTTCTTTAATCGCGCTCCCATGAACGGGCGCGAGGAGTCGCGCGTTTTGACGGGCTTTTGAGCCGGATTTGCCAGGCGGCGGCGCGCTTCGGGTATGCCCTGGGGCGTTCACCGCGTGTTCAGTACCCGGTCCACACCGCGAGCGCCAGTGCGCCGCCCGAGAGCAGAAGCAGCATCACGAAGAGCGGCAGGATAAAGCGCAGCCACTGGCCGAAGCCGACCCGCGCGGTGGCGAGATAGGCGAGCAGCATCCCCGAGGTCGGCGTCACCATGTTCGTCAAGCCGCCCCCCAGCACGAATGCGAGCACCGAGGTCTGTCCGCTGACGCCGGAGAGTTGCGCGATCGGTCCGATGATCGGCATGCTGACCGCGGCCTTGCCGGACACCGACGGAATGAACACGTCGAGCACCATCTGCACCGCCATTAGTCCGTTGGCGACCCAGACCGGCGACTGGCCATTCGCAAGGCGCGTGAAGCGCTCGATCAGCGTATCGAGCACGAGGCTGTTCTGCAGGATCAGTTCGACCGAGGCGGCGAGCCCGATCAGCAGACCCGCCAGCATCATGCCCTTCATGCCGTCGACGAACGCATCGGCCGCGCCGCGCGAGTCGAGCCGGCCGACCGCCGCCGTCACGATGCTGATGAAGATGTAGAACGCCGATAGCTCCACATTGCCCCAATGCAGCTCGCGCGTGCCGATCACCAGCATGGCGGCGGCGATCGCCAGCACGGCGAGGGTCGCCTTGTGGCGGCGCGACAGCGCGGCCCGCGGATGTTCGCCGATGCTCGCGCGCGCGGCCGCGAGCCGGTAGCCGCTGCGCCGCACGTGGATCAGCAGATACAGGATGCCGAGCGTCAGGAACACGACGAACACGCCGATACGCATGGCAATGCCGCTGAAGAGCGGCACGCCGACGATCGGCTGCGCGACCGCGAGCGACAATGGGTTGGTCACCGACGCGATATAGCCAATCTTCGCCGCAATCGCGACGAGGCCGACCGCGAACAGGTTCGACAGGCCGAGCCGCCGCGACAGCACCAGCACCATCGGAATGATCACGAGGTATTCGGAGATGAAGCCGAGCAGCGTGCTGCCGAGACCGATCAGCAGCATCAGCAGCGGTGCGAGCACATAGACGTTGCCGGCGGTGAGTTGCAACAGCCTGTCGATACCCGCGTCTACCACGCCTGTCTTGCGCATCACGCCGAACATGCCGCCCACGAACATCACCATGAAGATCAGCGGCGCATTCTTGATGAGGCCGTTGGGCACCGCGACGAACGCGGAGACGAGGCTCGCCGGCGCGGCCTGTTCGGGCGTGCTTTTGCTGACGCGCGGTGCGGCCAGCGTGGCGAGACTTCGGCTCTTCGGTACGACCTGGTACGTGCCCGGCACCACCAGCTTGTCGCGCCGCTCGAAGTGGCCGGCATCGATCAGATAGGTGAGCGCCACCGCGGCGAGCAGCACCCAGATCATCATCACGACAGGGTGCAGCATCTTGCCGTGCGGTTTGTTGCCGCTGCCGCCGTGGTTGTCCTCGTCGCGGACGGCGTCGCCGGCATGGCTGCGCGGCGCAAGAGGATCGTCGGCGACGGGCGCCGCGGAGGGACCAAGTGGAGTCATGGGCGGCTTCCTGTCATGCCGGTTGCGGCGTGAGCTGCGGCGCGGCGTAGCCTAGCTCGGCGGAAATCGTGCGGCTGCATGCCTGCAGACGTTCGAGGTAATCGGGAATCTCGATCCGGCTGATGCGCATTTCCGGCCCCGAAATGCTGACCGCCGCAATCGTGTCGCCGCTCACGTCGCGCACCGGCACCGAGATCGCGACCGCGCCGGCCGTGACCTCGCCTACGCTGACCGCATAGCCTTTGCGCGCGATCGCATCGAGTTCGTCGACGAGCTTCATCAAGTCCGGGGGCTGCGGCAATTTCTTCAGGCGTGCCAGATATTCGGTCCTGACGGCGGCGGGCGCGAACGCGAGCAGGATTCGGCCGGACGCGCCGCTATTGAGCGGCCGGCGATTGCCGACCGCACCGACGGTGCGCATTTCGTGCGTGGTCTCGCAACGGGCGACGCACACGGTTTCCAGCCCTTCGCGCACGCGCAGCACGACGGTTTCGTTGATCGCCTGGTTCAGCGAGAGCATGTGCTTTTGCGCGGAGCGCACCAGCGTGTTCTGCTGGGCCGCGGCGACGCCGATCACGAAGGCCTGCGGGCCGAGCGAGTAGGTCGACGCGCGGGTGTCCAGCACGACGAAGCGATGCAGTTCGAGCGTGCATAGCATCCGGTACGCGCGCGACTTGTTGATGCCGAGTCGGTTCGCGAGTTCGGTGACGCCCAGGCCGGGATGCTCGGCGACATGGCTGAGCAGCTTGAGCGCGCTGTCGACGGAATCGACGATGTAGTTCACGGTTGCTCCTTCACGATTCACGGCGCCGCGCGCAAGGCGGCGAGTTGCGCGTGCACGTAAGCGGCGAGCGCGGCGGCAAACGCGTCGAGATCGCGCTTGAGCGCGGCGAAGCCCGTGTGTTTGACGAACGCGGCTTCGTCCATGTAGAGCGCGCGATTCAGTTCGATCTGGATGCTATGGCGGTGCCGCCCCGGATCGCTGACGGCGGTCAGCAGGTCGCCGCCCTGATACGGCTCGTTTATCTGCACGCGATAGCCGGCGCCGCTGAACCAGTCGGCCACCCATTGCGTGAAGGCCGGCGCGGCGGTGGCGCCGCGCCGGTCGCTGATGACGAAGTCGGGCCGCGCCGCGCCCGCGTCGACGTTCATCTCGTTGCCACGCGATTTCATCGAATGGCAATCGACGTGCCACAGCGCGCCGTGTTCCGCGTACGCGCGTTCCGCCGCGGCGGCGAGCGCCGCGCGGTAGGGGCGGTAGTACGCGTCGATCCGGTGCCGCACCTCGGCGACGGACAGCTTGCGGTCGTACATCGGCTGGTTCGGCAAGGCATCGCGCCGGATCAGCCCCATGCCGCGCAGCGTGTACTTCTCGGGCGACAGCGGTTCGGGCCACGGCTCGGCGAGCAGTTGCGCGTCGATATCGGCGAGCGCGCGATTCGGGTCGATATAGGCGCGCGGAAAATGCGCACCGATCAGCACGCCGCCGTGTTCAGGCACGCCCGCCCACAGTTCGTCGACGAATGCGTCCCACGACGTGCGGATCGCGGACACCGGCGCGCAGGTGCCGAAGTCGGCCGGCAGCGCAATGCCGCTGTGGGGCGAATCGAAAACGATCGGCAGCCGGGCACCCGCAGGTTCGGCGACGAAGAACGGCGCGCTTGAAGAGGCCGCCGAAGTGTTGTTATTGGGCGTCAAACAGAACTCCTTTTGCGATGGCCGGCGTCCCTCCGAAGGGGGACGTCGCCCGATAAACGCTTCGCGTGTTTTATTTAATAAAACAGCATATCAATATTTAACGACAGACATTATTGCAGGTCAAGTCGTTCGTCCAAAGCCTTGCCATTCGGGTGTTCAATTCGAGAGACCTTGATAGGCAAGGATTTGCGCCGTATCGGCTGATAAAACTTCCTGTGTCGCATATTGTCGTCAATGCGTGAAAACCAGAGTTTTATCCCTGCCTTGACCTACCATTTTTGCATTTCAAATAATTAATAACACATTGTTTTATTCAATAAAACATGTGGGTGGCGTAGGCACAAACGGTATCCGCGGCTTCGGCATCCAGATCCGAACACTCAAGACAGGGGAAAACACAGATGAACAGCAAAGGTTTGGCGATGGCGCTGGCGGGCGCCGGAATGGGCGTTGCACTGTGCGGCAACGCGGTCGCGCAATCGAGCGTGACGTTGTACGGCATCGTCGATTCCGGCATCACGTACACGAGCAACCAGAAGGGCAGTTCGACCTGGCAGGCGACGGGCGGCAACGAGCAGGGCACGCGCTGGGGCATGACGGGCTCGGAAGACCTCGGCGGCGGAACCACGGCGATCTTCAAGCTGGAGAACGGCTTCAACATCGAGACCGGCACCGCGAGCGCGAACGGCCGCCTGTTCGGCCGCCAGGCGTGGGTCGGCATGTCGAACCCGCGCTGGGGCACCTTTACGATGGGCCGCCAGTACAACGCCGCGCAGGATTCGCTCGCGCCGTTGCAGATCGGCGCAAGCACGTCATTGACGCAGTTCGCGCTGCATCCCTTCGATACCGACGACCTGAACAACACGTTCCGCACCGACAACTCGGTGAAATACGTGACGCCGAGTTTCTCCGGTTTGCAGGGCAATGCGATGTACGGCTTTTCCAATTCGACGAACTTCGCGGCGAACCGCAGCTGGAGCGTCGGCGGCACCTATGCGCAGGGACCGGTGCATCTCGGCGTGGCCTACGTGGTGCTCGACAATCCGGCGCTCGACACCACCGGTGCGATTCCTTCGGATAACTACTATACGTTCCTGAAGGGCATTACGAAGCAGCAGATATGGGGCGCGGCCGGTACTTACGAATTCGGCGACGCCACGTTCGGCTTGCTGTACACGACCTCACTGTTCAATTTACAGACAGGGTCGTCGCAGCGCTTCAACAACTACGAAGGCAGCTTCCGCTACCGTTTCATGCCCGCGTTGCTGTTCGCGATCGGCGAGACCTACACGCAGGTTCTGACGACGCAGAGTACCGAGCCGAGCATGCATTACCTGCAAACCAGCGCGGGCGTGCAGTATTTCCTGTCGAAGCGCACCGATCTTTATCTGAATGCGATCTATCAGCGCTCGTCGGCGAATACGGTGGCGGCTATCGAGGGGGTGAGCAATCCGTCGAGTTCGAGAACGCAGGTGGTGGGCGTGGTGGGCATACGCCACAAGTTCTGATGGCGCGGCGCGCCGCTTAGGGCGTTTGCCGCGCGGCGGGGTCCATTTGCAACGGCGCCGCCTCGAGCGGCGCGATCTCGTCGAAATGCGAATAGTCGATGTGGCTCATGCCGTCGCGCTCGCTCATGATGTCGACGAAACGGTGCTGCCAGAAGATCTGCTCGCAGGTCCACATATGGCGCGCCTGCATCGTTTGCGACGTCGATTCGTCGATGCCTTCGAGCGTGAGCAGCAGCGACATGTCGCTGCCCTTGAGCGTTTCGGCGTTTTCGCCGAACAGCGGACTGCTTTCGTCGATGACGTGCATCAGCATCCAGCCGAGCTTGAACACCGGATGCTGGTCGCGCACGAGCGCGAGGTCGTAGAGCTTGTACAGCGAGAAGCCTTCGACGGACGTCTCCTGACGCAGGATGCGTAGCCGTGCGCGCGCTTCGGCAATCACGTTCTGGCGTGCGTTGGCCGCGCGCACCATCAGCGTCATGCGGCCGTCGATCGGCCGGACCACCGCGTAGCGCGCGAACATGATCTTCGCGTGCGGCCGCGAGAAGCGCGCGAAGATGAGCCCCGTCGCCAACGCGATGCTCGACATGCCGACGAAGATTTCGAGCGTCGCGACCCAGTGCGCGTAGACGGTTTGCGGATGCATGTCGCCGTAGCCGACCGTCGCGAGCGTTTCGACGCTGAAGAAGAACGCGCCGCCGAAGCCCTTCGGAAACTGATTCGCGATCGGCGCGTTGCCGAACATGTAGAGCGCGGCGAACGTCGTGTTGAGCAGCAGGAACAGCACCGCGAGCGCCACGAAAAACACCGGCCAGCGCACCCCGAGCGCGCGATGGTAGAGGTCCTGCCAGAGCGGCGTCGGCATGCCGTGCGCGATCACCACGCGATCGTCGAGACGCATTTCGCGGCTGCCGCGCGCGCGACGCTTCGGCGCGTCTGCGTCGGCGTCGCCGAGGGGCGCAAAACGGTCTGACGGTTCGCTTGCCATCACCTGCTCGTGAGGATGAAAACGGGCACAGCGTAGCATGGCGCGTGGCTCGCGCAGAGGGGGGCAAACCGGGTTAGGATGAAATTTTGACCGTGGGATGAGAGCGCGGATTGCGCGCGCCGTTACGACTGGGATTTTGAGTACATGAAAAAATATCTGACGATTTTTATCGCCACTCTGTTACTGGCCTTTAATAACATTTCATACGCGGGAAGCACGACCCATGACGGGCAGATCACTCCCGAGACACAAGTCAAAGATTTCTATACATGGTTTATTCCACACCTTGCCGCTGATCGCGATTATCCGGTCATGAACGCAGAGATAAACCGGCACGTTGCCAAAGCAACCGTTGATTTTTTACGAAAGCAATACAAGGCCAATAACCTGGCCGAAGACGCGGAATACTTCACGAAAGCACAAGACTTCGACGAGAAGGATTGGGCCGCACATATCGCCGTGCATCCCGCCGTCATGCTTGACAAGGTGGCGCTCGTACCCGTTACGTTCGGCTCGAAAGACAAGCAGACCAATATCGTATTTTTGCGTCAGGAAAACGGCACCTGGAAAATCACGAAGGTCGTGGATACCCTCGATTACCGGTAATCGCCGACGTGTTGCCGTGCTTCGCAGCGTACGGCGCTCAATCGCGCCGCGCCGCACCGCGTTGCGAAGCAGCGAATCTCACCGCGCCCAAACAGGCGCATCCCGACCCCTCACGGAAACACGCGCGGCTTCGGAATTCCCGCGCCATGTTCGATATCGTTCACAGCTTGCCGATGCGCGTTTTCCACCGCTTCGGCCTGATCGGCATAGCCCGCGTCGCCGCCGACGGTGGTCCACGTCTTGACGGCTTTTTCGCGATGGCGGATTTCGTACTCTGCATCCCAGCGCGCGCCGTCGAGTTCGAGCGGGCGGACGTGTATCGAATACACGCCGTAGAGAAAAAGCTGCTCAGCCATGATCGCCTCCAGCCGGCCGATTCCGGCAGCGGCGCGCGCGATGCGCGGGTGGGCGAACGCGGCGCGCTGCCTGAAGTTCGGCCTACAGTTCGATTTCCCCGAGGATACGATGAGCGAGCGCCTTGGCTTCTTCGAGCGCCTCTTCCGGTGTCGACGAAGTGGATTCGACTTCGTAGAGCGTGGTTTCCTGATCGGCGGCGGGCTCGCCTTCGTCGCGCGCCAGTGTGACGAGACCCTGCCAGGCGTCCTGTGCGATTTCTCTTATCGACGCCGTGGCCGTGTAGATCCCTTTGGTGTAGGTGACGTCTTCCATGGCCTCGCTCCTTTTTGCAAAGGTCTCGATGTTTTCATCGTAGCACGGCAATGGCGGTTCGGCTCCGGGCCCGAGCGGTGCCCAAGAGAGCGCTCGGGGCGGCGCTTCGCGTGCAGGATGTTCCCGACACCGACGACACTACGCGCACCCCAAGGCAGGAAAGTTACAGCGACGCCATCACGGCGAGGTCATCACAGCAACGCCACGACCTCGTCGAGCGTCGGCGCATGCGCGCCCGCATGTCCGCAGGCCGCCGCGCCCGCCGCGAGCGCGAACGCGAGATGCTCGGGCCACGCGCGTTGCGGCGCGCTCATCAGGCTGAACAGCAGCCCGCCGATCGACGCATCGCCCGCGCCGACCGTATCGACCACGGCGACGCGCGGCGGCTTCGCCTCGATCACCGCGGCGCCGTCGAGCAGCAGCGCCGCGTCGGGGCCGCGCGTGACGAGCACCGTGGCGGCCGGATTCAGCGCGCGCAATTGCGCGAGCGCGGCGGCTTCGTCGTGGGTCTTGAAGATCATGCGCAGGTCTTCGTCCGATACCTTGATGAGGTCCGCGAGCGCGGCCATCCGGCGCAATGTCGGCTCGTAGCCGTGTTCCATCAGATTGCGATAGTTCGGATCGAAGCTGATCTTCACGCCGCGCGCACGCAACTCGGCCGCGAGCTTCGCCAGCGTGTCGCCGAGCGGCTGACGCACGAGGCTGATGCAGCCGAAGTGCGCCCACTTCACCTCGCTCATCCAGCCGGCCGGCAGCTGTGCCGGATAGAACGCGAGATCGGCGCCGTTCTCGCCCATGAAGAAGTACGCGGGCGGATGCGTCTGATGCACGATCGCGAGCAACGGCGGGCGCTCGACGCGCTGCAGGAAGCGCATGTCGAGGCCGGCGGCGACGCTCGCGTCCCACAGTTCGTCGGAGAAATTATCGACGCCGAGCGAGCCCGCGCTCGCGCTCGGCAAGCCGAGCCGCGCGACGCAGCGCGCGACGTTCCAGCCCGCGCCGCCTGGACGCGAGAGCCACTGCGAGGCGCCGGTGCGCACGAGGTCGGTGAGGATGTCGCCGGCGGAGACAAAAACGGGGAAGCCTGTGGTTGCGCTCATTGTGTTTTCTCCGCGGAAGCCGCTGCGGCGGGGGCGGTGGATTCAGCCGCCGCGTTTTCGCCGAGCGCATGCGCGAGCACCTCGTAGCACGCGCCCATCGTGTGATAGTCGGTCTTGCCGGCCGGGCTCTTTTCGTCGCTGTACTTGCGGTTGTCGCAGGTGAGGATGCGATACCACGCACCGTACTGGTGATCGACGAAATGCGTCCAGCTATAGCGCCAGATTTCGTCGTACCAGTCCCAGAAGCGCTCGTTGCCAGTGCGCTTGCCGAGCAGCGCGGCGGTCGCGAACGTTTCGGCCTGTACCCAGAAGTACTTGTCGTGATCGCAGACCGTGCCGTCGGGGCCGAAGCCGTAATAGAGGCCGCCGTGGTCTTCGTCCCAGGCGTGCGTCATGGCGGCGTCGAACAGTTCGATTGCGCGCGGCAGCAGCCACGGCAGCGGGCGGAAGCGTTCGAGAATCAGCAGCAGCTTCGCCCATTCGGTCTGATGGCCGGGCTGGAAGCCCCACGGGCGGAAAATGTTCGAGCTGTCTTCCTCGTTGTAATGCCAGTCGACCGACCAGTCCGCGTGAAAGTGTTCCCACACGAGCCCTTGCGACAGCTTCGCCTGGCGCAGCGTGATGTTCGACGCGACGCGCTCGGCGCGATCGAGGTAGACCAGATGACCGGTCGCCTCGTAGGCGGCGAGCAGCGCCTCGGTCGTGTGCATGTTGGCGTTCTGCCCGCGATACGAGCTGACCTGCCATTCGGCCGAGGCGTCGTCGGCGTAGAGGCCGGCGGCGGCATCCCAGAAGCGGTGCTCCATCAGCTCGAAGGTCGCGCCGATCATCGGCTTCGCTTCCTCGATGCCGGCCATCGCCGCATGCGAGTACGCGAGCAGCACGAACGCGAGGCCGTAGCAGTGGCGCGTCGCGTCGAGCGTGCGCTTGCTGCCGTCGCGCCATTCGAGCTCCCAGTCGTAGCCCTCGTGCTGCGCGTCCCAGTGCGCGTCGCGCAGAAAGCGCAGACCGTGGCGCGCATAGTCGAGGTGCTTGGGGTCGCCGAACTGGCGATACGCCATCGCGTAGTTGAACACGTAGCGGCAACTGCTGACGAGGTGGCGCGTGGTGCGGTCGTAGATCGAGCCGTCGTCGCGGAAGAAATGATAGAAGCCGCCGCTCGGGTCGAGCACGTTCGGCGCGTAAAAGCGCAGCGTGTCCTCGATGTGCGCGAGCAGGAACGCGCGGTGGCGGAAGCTGGCGACGGGCGGCGCCTTGGCGGCGTCGGCGGCGGGGTGAAGCGGATCGGTTTGCGTCATGGCGTTTTCACCAAAGTACTGGCACGGGCAACGAGTTGAACGGGCAAGCGGACCTCGAGCTCGGCGGGCGAGTCTTCGAGCAGCAGTTCGACGCCGCGCCGGCCGAGCGCTTCCTTGTCGACCGCGATCGTCGACAGCGGCGGGGTGGCGTGGGCGGCGGCGGGAATATCGTCGAAGCCGATGATCGCGATGTCGTCGGGCACGCTGAGGCCGCGCGCGAGGCACACGCGCAGCGCGGCGAGCGCGGCGGCGTCGTTATAGGCGAACACGGCGTCGGGGCGCGGGCCCGGCGCGTCGAGCAGGCGCTGCATCGCGCGCGCGGCGCCGGTGTCGGGGTCGAGCCCGGCGTCGATGTTCACTTCGAGCGACGGGTCGAACAGCAGTCCCGCTTCGAAGAACGCACGCCGGTAGCCGAGCGCACGCTCGGCGATGCTGAAATGCGCGAGCGAGCCGCCGATGAACGCGATGCGCTTGCGCTGCTGCCCGAACAGATGGCGCATCGCGAGCGCGGCGCCGGCGGCGTTGTCGAGATTGACCGAGCGCAGGCCCGGCGACCACAGATCGATCAGCACGAGCGGGCGCTGCATCGCGACCAGTGCGGCGAGCGTTTCGGGCTCGACGAAGCCGGCGATCGCCACGGCGTCGGGCGCGTGCAGGCGCAACTGGTGAATCACGTCCTCGGTCGGGCCGGCGGTTAGCACGGACGGCACGATGCCGCGCTCGCGGCAGGCATCTTCGACACCGTGCAGCACGTGCGAGAAGAACGGGCTGGCGGCGAAATTGTTGTGCTGACGATGCAGCAGGAAGGTCAGGCGGCGGATGCGCGGACGCAGTTGCGCCGGATCGTAGCCGAGCTGCCGCGCCGCTTCGACGACGCGCTCGCGGGTGGCCTCGGAGAGACCGGGCTGGTTTTTCAGCGCACGCGAGACGGTGCCGATCGAAACGCTGGCCGCGCGGGCGACGTCGCGGATGGTTGTAGCCATCGAATGAAGCAGCCGCGCCGACGCGGCTCATGGGTTGGGTTCGGGCGATTGTATAGTAAAACGTACGCGAAACACCCCGAAAACGCGTGGTTAATCACCCGTAAATACCCGTATTTTATGGAGTTAAAGTGAATTTTTATGTTTAGTAAAATTCACTAAACATGGTGTGGGCAAGGCTCCAGGAATTTTCCTATGCCATCAGGCCGAGGCGACAGCGCGAGCGTTTGGGCGTGAAATAACGACACAGCCAACGAAAAAAAGCCGCACAAGGCGGCTTTTTCAAACGACGACGCTCAGGGAGGGCGCTTATGAATGTCCTGTTTGCATTGCGCGTGTTCTCAACGGCGCGCGACGGCCGCGGCGGGCTGCTGCGCGGCGGCCGCAGTTTCGCCGCTGAGGTCGCGGGCGCCCCAGCGCTGCGCGAGCGCGGCGCACACCATCAACTGGATCTGGTGGAACAGCATCAGCGGCAGCACCACGGCGCCCACCGCATGCGAGGCGAAGATGACCTTGGCCATCGGCACGCCGGCGGCAAGGCTCTTCTTCGAACCGCAGAAGATGATCGTGATCTGGTCGGCACGACTAAAACCGAGCCGCTTGCTGGTCAACATCGTCACGGCCAGTGCGAGCGCCAGCAGAACGGCGCTCACCACCACGAGGCCGCCGAGCGCGGAGAGCGGAATCTGATGCCACAGGCCTTCGTTGACAGCCTCGCTGAACGCGCCGTACACGACGAGCAGGATCGAGCCCTGGTCGACGAACTTCAGCACGCTGCGATTGCGCTCGATCCACTTGCCGATCAGCGGGCGCAGCAGCTGGCCGGCAATGAACGGCACCAGCAGTTGCAGCACGATGTTGCCGATCGTATGCCACGGCGAGCCGCCGCCGCTCGCCGCCTGATTGGTGATGACGACGCTGACGAGCGCTGGGGTGATGAAGATGCCGAGCAGGCTCGAGGCCGACGCGCTGCACACCGCGGCCGGTACGTTGCCCTTGGCAATGGACGTGAACGCAATCGACGACTGGACCGTCGATGGCAGCGTGCAGAGGAAGAGGACCCCCGCATAGAGAGCCGGCGTGACAAGCGGCGAAAGGAGCGGCTTAAGCGCGAGGCCGAGCAGCGGAAAGAGCGCGAACGTGCTCAGCAGCACTACCGCATGAAGGCGCCAGTGCGTCGCGCCCGCGATGATCGCTTCGCGTGAGAGCTTGGCGCCGTGCAGGAAGAACAGCAGACCGACGGCGATGTTGGTCACCCAGTTGAACCCCACGGCGGCTTGCCCGTGCACGGGCAGAAGGCTGGCGAGGATCACGGTGCCCACGAGGCACAGGGTGAAGTTGTCGGGAAGTAGTTTGGGGCGAGCCATGTCGGAATCTCGATTCAATGACGCGAAAGAGTGCGGGACGCGCCCGGGAGCGCCGTTTCCCGCAATGGGAAGCGGCTATTGTTGTTGAAATTCGATTCAAAAAGCAAATTCATTTGCCGAATCGATTAATGATTACTGCGCATCAACGGGCCAGCCGCGAGCGGCATGGCCCGTGCTGGCCGCTGTAAGGTTTCAGTACGGGTGACGCGCTTCGCCGAGGCCTCGCCGATTTAACGATCGGACACGTAATCGGCCAGGCAAGCCGATGCCGCGGCGGCTGCGCGAGGTTCGCGCGGAATCGCGCAAACGCCCGCCAGGAAGCCCTTCCAGAGCCGTCGCGCAAGGGCTTTGTCGCAGAAAAACGTCGCAGTAACAAGGTGTTACATCAACCGATGAGACCTAACACTTTTTGGCTCGACACCCTTTGCCGACGCCCATAAATTACGGTTCAAAGGCCGTAGGGATACCCGCGCCGCGCGATGAACGCGGCGCTTTTCGCCAGTCCCGCAATCGTCCACCGCAGCTCGAACGGTGGATGTCAGGCAAGTCTTCGGGCGCGAGAGTCACAAGGTGGACGGGTTGTCGAGAACGAGGCGCTGGGCGTGGGGCGTGGTCATTGCCGCGCTGTGTTCGTTCGCCTATGCAAAAGGACCTGGCATGCCGCACGGCGGCGGTGCCGGTTTTGCGCATGGCGGCGCCAACCGCGCCATGGGCATGCAGATGCACAGCGGCCACTATGCCGGTGCCGTCGGCCTCTCCAGCGCACGGCCTTTCCGCAATGCGATGAGCGCGCGCGATCCGCGCATGCCGCGTGGCGCGAACTTCGCGGACGCCAATTATGGCGACGGCTTCGGCGGCTATAAGCCGGGCATGCGCCGAGTCACAGGACTATCGTCCGGGTACGCCGACGGGCGCGGGCATATGCAGTACGCCGGCGCCATCACGCCGGTCAGCGCCGACGCGCGGCCGGTGCCGCGTCCGCCGCCCAGCGTGCCGATGCGCAACGGCTCGATTCGGGCCGACGTTGCCCGCTACAACGAAGAGCGCGGCGCCGCGCGCGCGATGCAGCGCCCGTCCGACGATCCGCGTCAGCCGGAAGGCTCGCCTTATCGCAACTAACCGGTCTGGTTAGCGGCGCTCATCGGGCAGCGTCTGCTGCCGTCGCTCCAATCTTCAGCTTCCCCGCTTTTTCCCCCTGCATCGCCGCAAGCGCTTGCGGCGATGCCGCCGCATCACCGCCGCCGTTTCACGTCCTTCACTTCACGTTCTCCCCTCCCATCCCCCGCGTCATCCCCAATCTGACGTTTCGACGCCACACTTTTCTGAAAACGCCAGGCTGCGACGTACCCGCCACTGCCAAATCAGGGCATTCTCGCGGCGGCGCGTCATTTCGCTGTCATACGGAGCGTCACTACCCCTTCGGCGCGCCGTCCGCCGCGCCCCATGCGGCACTCGCGCCATCTTCGGCGGGCCGGCGAGGCCCCCGGCAAGCCGCCGTATCAGGCCGATCAACGACCAAACTAAGCAGACCGATATACCGGCAATAAGCAGCACTATTTTTGTTCATAAAAATGGTCCGTAAAGATGGTCCAGCCCCGATTGGCTCGACGGTCGAACGGATAACAACAATGGTTCGCGCGAGCGCCCCCTTTCGCACAGCCACACCCTTTTGACAAAGATTGGAGATTCCATGAAAACAAGCCTCAGCAGCGCGCTGAAGACCACTCTCAAGGCCAGCGTCTGCGCTGCCTTGCTGGCGAGCGCATCGTCCGCTTTCGCGCAATCGAGCGTGCAGCTCTACGGCCAGGTCGACGAATGGGTCGGCTCGCAGAAATTCCCGGACGGCAAGGCGGCGGCGGTGGTGTCGGGCGGCGGCATGTCCACCTCGTACTGGGGCTTCAAGGGGACCGAGGATCTGGGCAACGGCTATAAGGCGATCTTCACGATCGAAGGCTTCTTCCGCGCGCAGACCGGCGAGTACGGCCGCTTCACCGGCGACACGACGTTCTCGCGCAACGCCTACGTCGGCATCGAGTCGCCGTACGGCACGGTCACGGCCGGCCGCCTCACGACGCCGCTGTTCGTCTCGACGATCCTGTTCAATCCGTTCATCGATTCGTACGTGTTCTCGCCGATGGTCTATCACACCTATCTCGGCCTCGGTACGTTCCCGAGCTACACGACCGATCAGGGCGTAACCGGCGACTCGGGCTGGAACAACGCGGTGTCGTATGCGACGCCGAACTTCAACGGACTCTCGGCGACGGCGATGTACGCGCTCGGCAACACGACGCAGAACGGCGCGAAGAAGTGGAGCGGCCAGGTGCTGTACTTCCACGGCCCGTTCGCGGCGACCGCGGTGTACCAGTACGTGAACTTCAACAACGTGCCGGGCGACCTCGGCAGCTTCGAGACCTCGGGCGTGCCCGGCCTGCGCAGCCAGAGCGTCGCGCAGGCGGGCGTCTCGTACGACCTGAAGTTCGTCAAGCTGTACGGCCAGTACATGTACACGTACAACAACCAGCAGGTCACGAGCTGGCACGTCAACACGGGACAGGGCGGCGTGACGGTGCCGTTCGGCCCGGGCTCGGTGATGGCGTCGTACGCGTATTCGCGTAACGGCGGCGGCTCGAACCAGACGCGCCAGACGGCGGCGGTCGGCTACGACTACCCGCTGTCCAAGCGCACGGACATCTATGCCGCGTACCTGTATGACCACATCACCGGTCAGTCGAGCGGCAACACGTACGGCGCGGGGTTGCGCACGAAGTTCTGAGCGGCATCCGCGTCTCGCCACGAAGCCCGCGTTCCGCCTGGAACGCGGGCTTTGTCGTTTTTGGGCATCGTCGAATACGAGCCTTTGCTGCCGTCCTTTTGATAAACCCGGCAAAATGGCGTCGATTGATTCCTGAAGCGAGCGATTGAGATGGATACCCTCGTCAGCATGAAAGTGTTTCGCCACGTGGTCGAGGCCGGCAGTTTTGTCGGCGCGGCGGAGCGCATGGAGATGTCGGCGGCGATGGCGAGCAAGCACGTGATGCATCTCGAGCAGCAGCTCGGCGCGCGGCTCCTGAACCGCACCACGCGCCGCGTCGCGCCGACCGAGGCGGGCCGCGAATACTACGAGCGTCTGAGCCAGGCGCTCACCGAGCTCGACGAAGCCGGCCAGGCGGTCGGCGCGGCGAGCGTCGTGCCGCAGGGGCGGCTGCGCGTATCGTCGTTGTCGGCATTCGGCCTGAGTCATGTGATGGCCGCGGTCGCGGACTACGCCGCGCAGTATCCGCAGGTCACCGTCGATATGACGCTGTCCGACCGCGTCGTCGAGCTGATCGACGAGGGCTTCGACGTCGCGATCCGCGCCTCGCCGGGCGGGCTGAAGTCGTCGTCGCTGATCGCGCGGCAGATCGCGACCGCGCATCTCGTGCTGTGCGCCTCGCCGGCCTATCTGCGCAAGCACGGCGCGCCGAAGAGCGTTGCCGATCTGGCGCGTCACAACTATCTGCAGTACTCGGGCGTGTCGGCGCTCGAAGTCGTGACCGGAGAAGCGTCGTCGCGCGCGCGTCTGTCGGGCAATCTGGTCGTCAACCAGCTCGAGGCGCAGCGCGTGGTCGTGCTGCACGGCGCGGGCATCGCGATGCTCGGCACCGAGGTGATCGGCGACGATCTCGCCGAAGGGCGCCTCGTGCCGCTGCTCGTCGACGAAGTGCCGCCGCGCGAGTTGCCGATTCACGTCGTTTATACGAGCCGGCGGCATCTGTCGGCGAAGGTGCGTTCGTTCGTCGATTTTCTCGTCGCGCGGTTCGGGAGCGAGTCGCTGTGGCCGTCGCTCGAACAGATCAAGGCGTTGGCGGTGCGGTAGCGAGTCGAAAAACGCTGCGCGGGCGCGCGCCGAATACGTCACTCCGCGTGCTCAAAAAAGCGTGCTCAAAAGCGCAGTCGGACAACGACGCCGGACCGCCCGCCCAACCCTAGGACCGCTCGCCGGGCCTGCGCTCCTGCCGCCTTACCCCGTTTGGCTATACTGGTTGCCAGCACCCGTCAGCTCATGATCCGGGGGAGACATGACCGATCTGTCCACGCCGCGGCGCGCCGGCAGCCACGCGTTGCCCGCCGGCCGGCGGCTGCGCTTCGTTACCGCCACCGCGCTGTTCGACGGCCACGATGCGTCGATCAACATCATGCGACGCATCCTGCAGGCGAGCGGCGTCGAGGTGATTCACCTCGGCCACAACCGCTCCGTCGATGAAGTCGCGACCGCCGCGCTCAACGAGGACGCCGACGGCGTCGCCGTGTCGAGCTACCAGGGCGGCCACAACGAATACTTCCGCTATCTCGTCGAGCTGTTGCGCGCGCGCGGCGGCGAGCGTATCAAGGTGTTCGGCGGCGGTGGCGGAGTGATCGTCCCCGAGGAAATCGCCGCGCTCGAACGCGACGGCGTCGAGAAAATCTACTCGCCGCACGACGGCCAGCGGCTCGGTCTGCAAGGCATGATCGACGATATGGTCGCGCGCTGTGCCGAAGGCGCGCGCGCGGCCGGTGCGGCACGGCCGGCGCCGGTGGACGAATGGCTCGCCGGGCTTGCCGCGCAGCCGTTGCCGCGCTTCGGCGGTTCTGGTTCGCTGGAGATGGCGCATATCGATGAGCGGCGAGCCGAGGCGAGCGAGGCCGCCCGGGCAATTCGCGAGGCAGATGACGCGCAAGGTGGGCAAGGTGCCGGAGCGAGCCGGCCGTGCGAAGCGGCGCGCGCGAGCACGCGCTGCACCGATTCCACCGATTCCACCGATTCCACCGATTCCACCGATTCCACCGACTCCACCGACTCCACCGACTCCACCGACTCCACCGACTCCACCGACTCCACCGACTCCACCGACTCCACCGACTCCGCCGACTCCGCCGACTCCGCAGGCTCCACCGACTCCGCCGATTCCACCGATTCCACCACCCCCGTCTTCCGCCGCCTCGCCCAACTGATCAGCGCGTTCGAATCCGCCAGCGCCGACGCTCCCGCGCGAGACCAACTGCGATCGCTGGCCGATGCGGCCTACGTGCCCGTGCTGGGCATCACCGGCACGGGCGGCGCGGGCAAATCGTCGCTGACCGACGAGCTGATTCGCCGCTTCCGGCTCGACTACGGCGACGCGCTGAGCATCGCCGTGCTCGCGATCGACCCGTCGCGCCGCAAATCGGGCGGTGCCTTGCTCGGCGACCGCATCCGCATGAACGCGATCGGCGATTGGGGCGGCGGCGCGCGCGTCTATATGCGCTCGATGGCGACGCGCGAGGCGTCGAGCGAGCTTTCCGATGCGCTGCCCGCCGCGCTGATGCTGTGCAAGGCGGCGCGCTTCGATCTGATCGTCGTCGAGACGTCCGGAATCGGCCAGGGCGATGCGGCGATCGTGCCGTTCGTCGACGAGTCGCTGTACGTGATGACGCCCGAGTTCGGCGCGGCGAGCCAGCTCGAAAAGATCGACATGCTCGACTTCGCGAGCTTCGTCGCGATCAACAAGTTCGATCGCAAGGGTGCGCAGGACGCGCTGCGCGACGTCGCGAAACAGGTGCAGCGCAACCGCGCCGACTTCGCGACGCCGCCGGGCGCGATGCCGGTGTTCGGCACGATCGCGTCGCGCTTCAACGACGACGGCGTGACCGCGCTGTACCGGCATATCGCCGAGGCGCTGCGCCGTCATGGTTTGCGCGAGGGCGGTGGACGGCTCGGCGCGCCCGACGGTGCGCGCTGTTCGAGCAACCTGCATGCGATCGTGCCGTCTGCGCGAGTGCGTTATCTGGCCGATATCGCCGGGACGCTGCGCGCTTACCGCGAGCGTGCCGACGCGCAGGCGCGTATCGCACGCGAACGCTGGCAACTGGTCGAGACGCGCCGGATGCTTGGCGAAGCAGGACTGGCAGCACAGGCGTGGGCGAGCACGGCGATGGTGGCGACGGGGACCGCCAGTTCAGGCGTGGATATGAACGCCAATGCGCGGAGCGATGCAAACGCGGTGCAGGCTGCCGTCGACAACGAATCGTCCGATACGCGAGCGCACGCAAGCTCGAACGCAAGCCTCGATGCGACCCAATCCAACCCGTTGCTCTCCTCCCTCGATGCCCTGATCGACCAACGCAGTGTCGCGCTCGGCAAACGCGAGCGCCAACTGCTCGACACCTGGCCGCAAATCGTCGCCGCCTATTCCGGCGACGAACACGTCGTGCGCATCCGCGAGCGCGAAATCCGCACCGCACTCACGGTGACCACGCTCTCGGGCTCGCCAGTCCGCAAAGTCTCGCTGCCGAAATTCGCCGATCACGGCGAGATTCTGCGCTGGCTGCTGCTCGACAATCTGCCTGGCTATTTCCCGTTCACGGCCGGCGTGTTTCCGTTTCGCCGCGAGAACGAAGACCCGACCCGCATGTTCGCGGGCGAGGGCGATCCGCAGCGCACGAACCGCCGCTTCAAGCTGCTCTCCGAAGGGATGCCGGCCAAACGGCTATCGACCGCGTTCGACTCCGTGACGCTCTACGGCGAGGAGCCGCACGAGCGCCCCGATATCTACGGCAAGGTCGGCAATTCGGGCGTGTCGGTCGCGACGCTCGACGACATGAAGACGCTCTACGACGGCTTCGATCTGTGCTCGCCGGAAACCTCGGTCTCGATGACGATCAACGGCCCCGCGCCGACGATCCTCGCGATGTTCTTCAACGTCGCGATCGATCAGCAGATTGCGCGCAAGGAAGCGGAGCAAGGCCGCCCGCTCAGCGAAAGCGAACTCGCGGCAACGCGCCGCGCGGCCCTCGAAAACGTGCGCGGCACCGTGCAGGCCGACATCCTCAAGGAAGACCAGGGGCAGAACACCTGCATCTTCTCGACCGAGTTCAGCCTGAAAGTGATGGGCGACATCCAGGCGTATTTCGTCGAGCACGGCGTGCGCAATTTCTATTCGGTGTCGATCTCCGGCTACCACATCGCCGAGGCCGGTGCGAACCCGATCTCGCAGCTCGCCTATACGCTCGCGAACGGCTTCACGTACGTCGAGGCGTATCTCGCGCGCGGCATGTCGATCGACGACTTCGCGCCGAATCTGTCGTTCTTCTTCTCGAACGGCATGGACCCGGAGTACACGGTGCTTGGCCGCGTCGCGCGACGCATCTGGGCGGTAGCGATGCGCGAGCGCTACGGCGCGAACGAGCGCAGCCAGAAGCTCAAGTATCACGTGCAGACCTCGGGCCGCAGCCTGCACGCGCAGGAGGTCGACTTCAACGACATCCGCACGACGCTGCAGGCGCTGATCGCGATCTACGACAACTGCAACTCGCTGCATACGAATGCGTTCGACGAAGCGATCACGACGCCGACCGAGGATTCGGTGCGCCGCGCGGTCGCGATCCAGCTCATCATCAATCGCGAATGGGGGCTCGCGAAGAACCAGAATCCGCACCAGGGCAGCTTCGTGATCGACGAGCTGACCGACCTCGTCGAGGCAGCGGTGCTGGCCGAGTTCGAGCGGCTGACCGAGCGCGGCGGCGTGCTCGGTGCGATGGAAACCGGCTATCAGCGCGGACGCATCCAGGACGAGTCGATGCTGTACGAGCATCGCAAGCATGACGGCTCGTATCCGATCGTCGGCGTGAACACGTTTCTGAGCGCGCATCCGCATGAAGCGCCGCGGCCGATCGTGCTGGCGCGTTCCACCGATGCGGAAAAGCAGAGTCAGTTGCAGCGGCTGCGCGCGTTCCAGGCGCGCCATCGCGACACCGCGCCTGAAGCGCTCGAACGCCTGAAGCGCGCGGTGATCGACGACGGCAACGTGTTCGCGGTGCTGATGGACGTGGTGCGCGTGTGTTCGCTCGGACAGATCACGCGCGCGCTGTTCGAGGTGGGCGGGCAGTATCGGCGCAACATGTAGGCGCGCGGCTCGAAGCGGCGGCCTTGCCGCTTCGCTTCGAGTGTTGCGCGAGCTTCGATACCGGCATGAGGCGCGTGGCGCGCAGTAACGGATGCGGGTGAGCGGCGGGCGCGCTCAGCGAACGATACCGAGCCGCGCCTTCGCGTCGTCGTATTCCTGCTTCAGGCGCTGCACGAGTTCGCCGACGTTCGGCACGTCGTCCATCAGACCGACGCCCTGGCCCGCGCCCCAGATGTCCTTCCATGCCTTTGCCTTGTCGCTGCCGAAGTTCATCTTGGTCTTGTCCGATTCGGGCAGCGCGTCCGGGTCGAGCCCAGCGTTCAGGATGCTCTCGCGGATGTAGTTGCCGTGCACGCCGGTAAAGAGGTTCGTGTAGATGATGTCCGAAGCGCTGGCGTTGACGATAGCCTGCTTGTAGCTGTCGACCGCGTGCGCTTCCTGGGTCGCGATGAAGCGCGTGCCCATGTATGCAAGGTCTGCGCCCATCGCCTGGGCGGCGAGAATCGAGCCGCCGTTCGCGATCGAACCCGACAACACGATCGGGCCGTCGAAAATGCGCCGCACTTCGCCGACCAGCGCGAACGGCGAGGTCGTGCCCGCATGGCCACCCGCGCCCGAGGCAACCAGAATCAAACCGTCGACGCCGGCTTCGAGCGCCTTCTGCGCATGCCGCAGGTTGATCACGTCGTGCAGCACGATGCCGCCATAGCTGTGCACCGCATCGACGATCTCGCGCGCCGGCGCGCGCAGGCTCGTGATGAAGATCGGCACCTTGTGCTCGACGCACACGCGCACGTCGTGTTCGAGCCGCGTATTGGACTGATGGACGATCTGATTGACGGCGATCGGCCCGATGATCGCCGCGGGGTTGGCCGCCTTGTGCTCGGCGAGCTGCGCCTGGATTTGCGTGAGCCATTCGTCGAGCAGTTCGGCCGGACGCGCGTTGAGGGCCGGGAACGAGCCGACGATGCCAGCCTTGCACTGGGCCAGCACCAGTTCGGGATAGCTGACGATGAACATCGGCGAGGCGACGACGGGCAGCGCGAGATTTTGCAGAACGGCGGGCAATGCCATGATGGGAGTCTCCTGTGTCTTCGATGAGTGTAGCGGCACCCGGCCTGCGCCGCGTCGATGCCCAGGCGGTATCTCTGCTTGCCGCGGCGTCGACCGCCTTCGTGGCTGAACCACGGTGCGGTCGCCCAAAGCCACCCAAAAATTTAAGAACGATCGTGCGATTATAGGTGAAGCCCATGGCCCCGGTGCGGCCAGCGCGTGCGGAACAGTTCGAAGGAGTGTTCAGGTTCTATGTTTGCGTGGGTTAACCCACCTCGCGCGGACATGACGGGCTTCTACAATGCTGACACCCTCAAACGACCAAGAGACGCCATGGCCTTCGAGAATTTCACGCCCTTTCGCGTCGCCGTGGGCGATGTCGATATTTTCGGAGTGAAGGGCGGCGCGGGGCCGCCTCTGCTGCTGCTGCACGGCCATCCGCAGTCGCATCTGATCTGGGAGCGCTGTGCCGCGCCGCTCGCGCAACATTTCACCGTGATCGCCACCGACCTGCGTGGCTATGGCGCATCGGGCAAACCGCCGAGCGATGCCGCGCACACGCCGTACTCGAAACGCACGATGGCCGCCGACCAGGTCGCGGTGATGCGCCACTTCGGCTTCGAGCGCTTTCTCGTCTGCGCGCACGATCGCGGCGCGCGCGTCGCGCATCGCATGGCGCTCGATCACGCGGACGCGGTCGAGCGTCTGATGCTGCTCGACATCGCGCCGACGCTCGCGATGTACGAAGCCACCGACCGCACGTTCGCGACGCACTATTTCCACTGGTTCTTCCTGATCCAGCCCGAGCCGCTGCCCGAAACGCTGATCGGCGCGAATCCGGCCGCCTATGTCGATGCGGTGATGGGCGGCCGTCACGCGGGCCTCGCGCCGTTCGCGCCCGCCGCGCTCGACGCCTATCGCGCCGCGCTCGCGCAACCGGGCGCGGTGCATGCGATGTGCGAGGACTACCGCGCGTCGGCCAGCATCGACCTCGAACACGATCGCGCCGACATCGAGCGCGGCAACAAGATCGGCTGTCCGCTGCGCGTGCTGTGGGGCGACAAGGGCGTGATCGAGAAATGCTTCGACGCGCTGGCCGAATGGCGGCACGTCGCGCGCGACGTGAGCGGCCGCGCGCTGGCCTGCGGGCACTATCTGCCCGAGGAAGCGCCGGGCGAACTGGTCGCCGAGATGCTGTCGTTCTTCGAGGCGGTCGAGCAGTAGCGCGCTTCGTTCGGGCTTGGGCCCACGCCCCTCAATCGAGCGGCGGCAGGCGTCGCGCGACCGGCGTCGATTTGACGATCGCCGTGCTCGTCTCCGCGCGCTCGGTGACCTTCGAGAGAATCTCGTCGAGCTGTTCGATCGAATGCAGATAAAGGCGGCAGATGAAGCAATCGTCGCCGGTCACCTTGTCGCATTCGACGAATTCCGGAATGCGCCGGATCACGTCTTCCACCAGATGCAGCTGACCGGGCAGAGGCTTCACGCGCACGATCGCCTGCAGCGTGTAGCCGAGCGCGCGCGGATCGATCTGCACCGTGAAGCGCCCGATCACGCCCTGCGCTTCGAGCCGCCGCACGCGTTCGGCCGTGCTGGGCGCCGATAGGCCGACCTGGCGCGCGAGTTCGCTGACCGGCTGGCGCGCGTCCTGCGCGAGCGCGGCCAGCAGCAGGCGGTCGGTTGCGTCGAGCGCGACCGAGGCCGCCGAAGCAAGGCGTTTGCTCATGATGACCTTCGTTTAAGCGGTGAAATCGCCGCAACGCTTAAGTTTAGCCATGTATTGGCGCCGGCGGATTGATTACACTGCCCGCATGCAGGTATCGACGGGATCGAATCATGGCTTCAGACAAGCGTTCCAGCGAGATCCGCCGCGGCGCGGCGGAGATGAGCATGGCGATGCTGATGTCGGGCACCATCGGCTGGCTCGTGGTGTCGTCGCAGCAAAGTCCTTTCAACGTGGTGTTTTTTCGCTGCCTCTTCGGCGGCGCGACGCTCGCGCTCGTTTGCGCGGGGCTCGGCCTTTTCCGGCGCGAGCTGTTCTCGTGGAAGATGCTCGGCCTTGCGCTCTTCGGCGGCGTCGCGATCGTCATCAACTGGGTGCTGCTGTTCGCCGCGTATTCGCGCGCGTCGATTTCGATGGCGACGGCCGTCTACAACACGCAGCCGTTCATGCTGGTCGCACTCGGCGCGCTCGTGTTTCGCGAACACATCAGCGCCTCGACGATGGCGTGGCTCGCGGTCGCCTTCGTCGGCCTCGTGTTCGTCGTGAAGGTCGAGCCGGCCGTGCTCGCGGTGCCGGGGCAGTATCTGGTCGGCGTTGCGTATGCGGTCGGCGCGGCGGCGATGTACGCGGTGTCGTCGATCATCACGAAGTGCTTGAAGGGCACGCCGCCGCATCTGATCGCGCTGCTCCAGGTGGCGCTCGGCGTGCTGCTGCTCGCGCCGTTCGTGCGCTTCGATGCGCTGCCGGCAAGCGGCGCGCAGTGGCTCGAACTGGTTGTGCTCGGGGTCGTGCATACGGGGCTCATGTATGTGCTGCTGTATGGCGCGATCCAGAAGCTGCCGACGTCGATGACCGGGGCGCTGTCGTTCATCTATCCGGTGGTGGCGATCATCGTCGATCGGCTCGCGTTCGGGCAAACGCTCGCGTGGATTCAGGTGCTCGGCGCGGCGCTGATTCTGATTGCGGCGGCCGGCGTCAATCTCGGCTGGCGGATCGTGCCGCGCAAGCGTTGGTCGTCGACGTGAAGCTGCGCTGGTTTGACGGTTTGATGAATGCCACGCCGCAAACGCAAATGCTACGGATTCCGGAGTAACACGCGCCTGTCATTGTTCATATGAGCGGGCCAATCGCATGGACTCAGGCGCCTGCCGCCGCTTTGCAACCGGCCGTGTATGCGCTTTTGAAACACGCCGTCAAATTTCTGTAGGGAAATCACCGATGCGTTGCAAAAAACAGCACGCGTATTATTCGTACCGACGCTGATCACGTCCAACAGAAGTTCCGCCGCTCGCTTCGTCGAGCGGCTTTCTTTTTGTGGGGACGGTTTGGGCGGCCGGTTTGTCTCAGCGTCTCAGCGTCTCAGCGCCTCAGTGCCTTAACGCCTTAACGCCTTAACGCCGCGCGACGATGCGCGCGCCATCCACCGCGAGCGGCCCCTGGTGGGCCGCCAGTTCCTCGATCATGCCTCGCAGCAACGCGGGCCATTCACTGCTCGGCTTCAGCAGCGACGCGGCGGCGCGCATCGCGGCCGCCTCGCCGGTCATGCGCAGCAGCGCGTCGAAGCTCATCTCGCGCACTTCGAGCAGCTTGAACACGATCAGCACCTTCAGCGCATTCCGTGCATTGCGCGCGGGATCGGCACGCAGCCACGCGATGCGCGAAAACGCGCGTTCCAGCGCCTGTTCGACATGCGTGAATGGCGCGCCATGGCCCGGAATCACGACGCGCACGTCGAGCGTCGAGATCGTATCGAGCACCGCCTGCTGTTCGGCGAAGCCGCTCTCGCCTTCGAGCTCGGGAAAGATCACGCCGAAGCCGTTTTCCCAGAGCGCGTCGGCACTGATCAGGATGCGTTCGTCGGCGCAATACAGCATCAGCGAATGCGGATCGTGACCGGGCGCGCCGAGCACCTGCCAGTCGAGCGCGCCGAGCCGCAACTGTGCGCCGGGCGCGATCGTTCCGGTGAAGCCGAAGCGCTCGCAGGTCTGACCGGTGGCGCGAAAGCTCAAGCGGGCTTCGTCCCATTCGCGCACCGCGCTCGCTTCCGACGCGGGAATCAGCGTGCGGCACGGCCATGTCGCCTGCAATAGCGCGTTGCCGCCGCAGTGGTCCGAATGCAGGTGGGTATTGACGATCAGGTCGAGCGGCCGTGTTTTCAGGGCCGAGCGTACCAGCGCGACGGTTTGCGGCGCGTGCGTCGCATAGCCGGTGTCGACGAGCGCGGTGCAGGCGTCGTCGACGAGCAGCACGTTGTTCGACGACAGCCAGCCGCGCTCGAACACGCGCATCGAGGCGGGCAGCGCGATCATGATAGCGCGGGCCCGCCATCCGCCTGTTCGGCGGACTCGGTGAGTTTAGGCATGACCAGAATCGTCGACGTGCCGGTCAACATCAGTTCGCCATGCTGATTGACGGCCGAGCCTTCGAGACAGGTCAGATCGCCGTTCAGGCTCGGCTTCCAGTGAGCGTCGCGCACGCGCCAGGTGAGCGTCAGCGTGTCGTGCGCATGCACCGCTTTTTTCAGCTTGATGTCGAACTCGAGGCCGAGCGGCTGCGCGTAGGTCGAGAAATGCGTCGCGAGCAGCGCCATGAAATACGCGGTGGGCTGCGTGCCCGAGGCGATCAGCCCGCCGAAGCGGCTTTGCGCCGCATACGCTTCGTCGAGATGCAGCGGGTTCAGATCGTTGACGAGCCGCGAAAACGACTTGATCGAATCCGCCGGGAACGAGACCGTCGAGCTGAACGTCTCGCCCAGCGTGACGACACGCGGCGCGTTCATGGCCGCTCCTTCGTGTGCTTCGCCATGAACTCCGCGTGACGCGCTTCGATCGCGTCCCACACCGCGCGTTTCGCGTCGTCGTCGAAGATCGACCAGCCGGCGATTTCGTCGATCGTGCGCAGGCAGCCTTCGCACCAGCCCGTCGCCGCATCCATCCTGCACACGCTGATGCACGGCGACGGCACCGAGCCGTCGTCGTCATCGCTCAGGTTCTCGTAGCCGCTGCCGCTCGTCGTCGTCATCGCGGTGCTCAGGCCGTTTCGCGCAGCGCGACGTCGACGACCGGCGCGCCCGTCAGCGCGACCAGCTGCTGCGCGGTCAGGTTGAACACCGCGTGCGGATGGCCGGCGGCGGCCCACAGGCTGTCGAGCGCGAGCAGATCGGCGTCGATCAGCGTGACCGGCTCCGTCGCATGGCCGACCGGACAGACGCCGCCAATCGCATAGCCGGTTTTTTCGCGGACGAACTTTGCATCCGCGCGGCCGATTTCGCCGACTTGCGCGGCCACCTTCCGTTCGTCGACGCGATTCGCGCCGCTCGCGATCACGAGCACGGGCGCGTCGTCCTCGCGGCGGCGAAACAGGATCGACTTGGCGATCTGCGCGACCGCGCAGCCGAGTCCGGCGGCCGCTTCGGCGGAGGTCTTGCCGGTTTCCGGCAGCATCACGATCCGGCCCGCGTGACCGCGTTCGCGCAGCAGTAGCGCGACGCGGCGCGCCGAGTCGGGCAGCGCGGCGAGATCGTCGGAGTCGAAGGGGGCGAGGTCGCTCATCGTGGGTGATCCTGATTGAGATGTGACGATACGGGTGAGGCGCGCGATTATTCGTTCGTTACGCGCAGGTATTCGCTTCGCTGCGCGCCTTCGCGAGCAGCGCCTTGCCGGCGCGCGACACGTTGGGCCGGCCGATCGCGTTCGAAATGAAATCGCCGATGGCGACCACCTGCGCGAGATCGATGCCGGTTTCGATGCCGAGGCCGTTCATCAGATACAGCACGTCTTCGGTCGCGACGTTGCCGGTCGCGCCCTTCGCATACGGACAGCCGCCGAGCCCCGCGACCGACGCATGGAAAATCTCGATGCCTTCGAGGAGCGCCGCGTAGATGTTGGCGAGCGCCTGGCCATAGGTATCGTGGAAGTGCCCCGACAGATGCTCGCGCGGAAACACCTCGGTGACTGCCTGGAACACTTCGCGCGTGCGCTCCGCGGTGCCGACGCCGATCGTGTCGGCGATATCGATCTCGTCGCAGCCGAGCGCCGCGAAGCGCTGCACCACGTCGACGACGGAAGCCACCGGCACGTCGCCCTGATACGGGCAGCCGAGCGCGCACGAGACGCTGCCGCGAATGCGCAGGCCGTGCTCCTTCGCGGCCTGGGCGACCGGCACGAAGCGCTCGATGCTTTCGGCGATGCTGCAATTGATGTTCTTCTGCGAAAACGCTTCGCTTGCCGCGCCGAAGATCACGATCTCGTCGGCACGCGCGGCGACGGCGCCTTCGAAGCCGCGCAGATTCGGTGTCAGCACCGAGTAGATCGTACCGGGACGGCGCTCGATGCCGGCCATCACGTCGGCGCCGTCGGCCATCTGCGGCACCCATTTCGGCGACACGAACGACGCCGCCTCGACGTTGACGAACCCGGCCGCCGAGAGACGGTCGATCAGTTCGATCTTCGTCGCGGTGGGCACGAATTCCTTTTCGTTCTGCAGCCCGTCGCGCGGACCGACTTCGACGATTTTCACCTGCTTGGGTAAGGCCATGATCTGTCTCCGATCCCTTGCGTTTATTGCGATCCCATCTAGGTCCCATCTGAGATGGGGGCCGCCGTTGCTTGCGGCGTTGCTGTCGTTCAGGCCGATGCGCTTCGCCTCGCCCCGCGCGCCCGGCCTCAGTACCCGCGCGCCAGATTCACCACGCCGCTGACCGGCTCGCCGCGCGTCAATGCATCGATCTTGAGCGCGATCTGCGCGATGCCTTCCTCGCGCAACGTCAGCGCCGAGATGTGCGGCGTGATCGTGATGCGCGGCTCGCGCCAGAACGGATGAGCGGCGGGCAGCGGTTCTTCGCGGAACACGTCGAGCGTGGCGGCGGCAAGCTGGCCGCTCGCGAGCGCGTCGAGCAGATCCGCCTCGACCAGGTGCGCGCCGCGCGCGATGTTGACCAGATACGCGCCGTGCGCGAGCTTCGCGAAGTTGCGCGCGTTCAGCATGCTCTCGGTGTCGGGCGTGTGCGGCAGCAGATTCACGAGCACCTTCACGCCGTCGAGGAAGGCATCGAACTGCGTGTCGCCCGCAAATGTCGCGATGCCGTCGATCTGCTTCGCGCTGCGGCTATAGCCGCGCACCGGCAGGCCGAAGGACGCAAGCGTTCGCGCGACGTGCGTGCCGAGCACGCCGAGTCCGAGTATGCCGACCGTGAAGCTCTCAAGCGGATGCGGCGCGAGCACCTGCCAGCGCCGCTCGTTTTGCAGCACCTGATATTCGTCGAAGCGGCGCTGATAGCGCAGCACCGCGTGCGTCACGTATTCGGCCATCTGCGCGGCCATGCCGGTGTCTTCGAGGCGGATCAGCGATGCGTTGCGCGGCAGGGTGCCTGGATGCTCGCGTTCGAGCGCGAGGATCGCATCGACGCCCGCGCCGAGATTGAAGATCGCGCGCAGCGTATCGCGCCCGGCCAGCATCTCGCGCGGCGGACGCCACACGATCGCGAAGTCGGCCGGCTCCGTATCGCCCGGCTGCCACTCGCGCAATTCGGCGGCGGGCAGCGCACGCGCGAGATCGCGCAGCCAGGCGGCGGCATCGGCATGCGGCATGTAGAAGAGGATTTTCATACGGTCCGGAACGCGTTCGTGGTGGGGGCTGCGGAGGTATCCGGGCCGAGGCCCGCGGGAGCGGGGCGGACCGCCGCCACGGCAAGCCGGCATGGCGGCAAGGACGGCGGCGGTTGAAGCGCATGGGACGACGCGTGCGGCATCGGGTCTCCTCCCGTGATGGATAGGCCTCATTCTACTTTTTCGACGCGGATTGCGCGCGTTCGCACAGGTTTGCCCTCGTTGGCGCATGGCGTGGCGGGGTTTCGCCGGATTTTGCCATTCCCCCATTTCCCCATGTTCCCCCTTACCCCGATAACCAAAGCACAAAAACTTGGTTCGCCCGCGCGCCGCGCGGCATGACAATGATTGCCCGGATTCCCGCAGCGAGGCATCTCCATGTTTTCATGCACCCGATCGACATGGCCGCCACGGCTCGTCACCGTGCCCGGTCTGCATGGCAGCGAAGGCGCGCATTGGCAGACGTGGCTGGAGCGGCAGTTCGCGCGCTCGCTGCGCGTCGAGCAGGCCAACTGGGATGCGCCCGATATCGCGCGATGGGCGAAGTCGTTGCGCGATCTGCTCGCGCGCGAACGCGGGCCGTTCGTGCTGGCCGCGCATAGCTTCGGCTGCCTCGCGACCGCGCAGGCGTTGCAGCAGAGCGCGCTCGCGAACGAGGTGGCCGGCGTGCTGTTCGTCGCGCCCGCGAGTCCGCGCAAATTCGCGTTCGCGGGACCGTTCGAGGCGCGGCGTATCGGCGTGCCGTCTATTCTGATCGGCAGCGAAACCGATCCGTGGATGCCGCTCGCCGATGCGCGCGATCTCGCGCAGCGTTTAGGCAGCGCGTTCGTCAATCTCGGCGATGCGGGGCATATCAACACGGCGGCCGGCTTCGGGCCGTGGCCGCGCGCGAAGTACTTCGTCGATACGCTCGTGCATTGCGCGGCGCCGCTGCGCTTTCGCGAAGAGACGTTCGAGGCCGCGCAGCACGCGTTCGTGTGAGCGCTTCGCGCCGCGCATGGGCGGCCACGGTTTTTCATCGTGCCGATGGCGGCAGGTTCGATCGGATCATCGTGCGCTGGACGTCAGCACCGGGTTTCGCGTCAAAAGAAAAAGGCTGCCTCGCGAAACGAGGCAGCCTTGTTTCATGCACGCCTGGCGTATGCGGCCAGGCGGTACAAAGGCGCTGCGAGGCGCAACGATTCAGCGGCTCAGTTCGGCGCCGCATGCTCCTCATGACCCTGCGCGCAACCATGCTCGCAACCGCTCTGTTCGACCGGCATCTGCTGCGCGGCCTCGGCGCGAATGCCCAGACGCGCGAGCAGCTTGCGGTCGGCTTCGGCCTGCGGGTTGCTCGTCGTCAGCAACTGGTCGCCGTAGAAAATCGAATTCGCGCCGGCGAGGAAGCACATCGCCTGCAAGGCTTCGTCCATCTGCTCGCGGCCTGCCGACAGACGCACCATCGCGCGCGGCATCGTGATGCGCGCGATCGCGATCGTGCGCACGAACTCGAACGGATCGATCGCTTCGGTGCCGGTGAGCGGCGTGCCTTGCACCTGCACGAGATTGTTGATCGGCACCGATTCCGGATACGGCTCCATGTTGGCGAGCTGCGCGATCAGCCCCGCGCGCTCGCGGCGCGATTCGCCCATGCCGACGATGCCGCCGCAGCACACGTTGATGCCCGCGTCGCGCACGCGTTCGAGCGTGTCGAGACGGTCCTGATAGGTGCGCGTCGAAATGATCTGGCCGTAGAACTCGGGCGACGTATCGAGGTTGTGGTTGTAGTAGTCGAGGCCCGCGTCGCGCAGCGCTTGGGCCTGGTGCGTTTCGAGCATGCCGAGCGTCACGCAGGTTTCGAGGCCCATCGCCTTCACGCCGCGAATCATGTCCTTGATCGGTTCGAGGTGACGGTCTTTCGGATTGCGCCACGCGGCGCCCATGCAGAAGCGCGTCGCGCCGTTCTGTTTGGCAACCTGGGCGGCGGCGAGCACGTCGTCGACGGCCATCAGCTTGTCGGCGGCGAGGCCCGTGTCGTGATGCACCGACTGCGGACAGTACGCGCAATCTTCCTCGCAGCCACCGGTCTTGATCGACAGCAGCGTCGACAGTTGCACGGCGTTCGCGTCGAAATGCTCGCGGTGCGTTTGCTGTGCGCGGAACAGCAGGTCGTTGAACGGCAGTTCGTACAGCGCGACGATATCGGCGACGCGCCAGCGCGCGAGCGGCTTCGCTTCAGCGGCGGCGGGGTTCGGATTGCTGTCGGCGCTCGTGTCGGCGGTACCCGCCGCGATGTTCAGTTGTGTCATGTGATCGATCCTCGTGTACGGATGAAATAGGGTTCAGCGCTGCGAGGCAGCGGCTAGGCCGCGCGCAATCGGCGCAGCGTGTGCAGAAGCGGTTGAAGGTCGAGTTGCCGTGCCGCAAGCTCGGGCGAAAGCGGATCGAGATGCGGCACGATGCCGAGCAGCGGTGCGCCGTAGGCGCGCGAAAGATGCGCGCGAATCGACGCGATGTTTTCGTCGGGGAACGTCATGTCCGGATCGATGCGGTTCGCGACCCAACCCGCCAGCGTGAGGCCGCGCGCGGCGATCGCTTCGGCGGTCAGCAGCGCGTGGCTGATGCAGCCGAGCCGCATGCCGACCACGAGCACGACCGGCAGCTTCAGCGCGACCGCGAGATCGGCGGTGTCCTGCGTCGCGGTCAGCGGCACGCGAAAGCCGCCGACGCCTTCGACCACGACGATGTCCGCGCGCGTCAGCGCTTCCCGATGGCAGGCGACGATATGGTCGAGATCGAACGTCACGTTTTCGAGCGCGGCCGCGATATGCGGCGCAGCCGGTTCCTTCAGCAGATACGGCGTGCGCAGCGCGGGCGGCAGCAGCACGCTCGACGCGGCATCGAGTTGATCCGCGTCTTCGTTGTGCAGCACGCCGTCCACGTCGAACGCGCCCGCGGCGATCGGCTTCATCGCGGCCGCTTGCAGACCCTCGCGCACGAAGCCGCGCAACAGCGCCGACGACACGAACGTCTTGCCGATTTCCGTATCGGTGCCGGTGACGAACAGCGACAGCGCCTCGCCGGTGGAATTCTTATGACTCATGCGCCGTGCCCTTCGAGTTGTTGCAGGCCCGCTGCGAGCCGGTCGAGGTCCGCATGCGAATGCGCGGCCGAGAGCGAAATACGCAGACGCGACGTGCCGGCGGGCACGGTCGGCGGCCGGATCGCGGGCACCCACAAACCGGCGCGATCGAGCGCGGCGGCGAGGTCGAGCGTCGCATCGTTCGCGCCGATGATGAGCGGCTGCACGGCGGTGTGCGAGTCGACGGGCAGCCATGGCGTCGCCTTCAGCATCGCGCGCGTGCGCTCGATCAGCAGCCGAAGATGCGCGCGCCTCGCCTCGCCTTCCTCGCCGCCGATGATACGCAGGCTCGCCGACACCGCATGCGCGGCCGCCGGCACCGACGCGGTCGTGAAGATATACGGACGCGCGCGCTGCACGAGCCATTCGATCACGGTCGCATGCGCGACGACGAACGCGCCCGAGACGCCGGCCGCCTTGCCGAGCGTGCCGATCGAAATCAGATGCGGCGAGCGCAGCGCTGCCTGCGCAACCGCGCCACGGCCTTGCGGACCGAGCACGCCGAAGCCGTGCGCATCGTCGACGATGAGCCAGGCGCTGTGCCGTTCCGCGAGTTCGAGCAGACGCGGCAGCGGGGCGATGTCGCCGTCCATGCTGAACACGGTGTCGGAGACGATCACCTTGACGTCCGACGCCGAGGCTTCGAGCAGCGCGCTCAAGCCGTCCATGTCGCCGTGCGGATAGACCTGCACATCGGCGCGCGACAGCCGCGCGCCGTCGATCAGCGAGGCGTGATTGAGCGCATCGGAGAACAGCGTCGTGCCGCGGCCCGCGAGCGCGGTCACCGTCGCGAGGTTCGCCATATAACCGGTGCTGAAATACAGCGCGCGCGGGTCGTCGACGAAGCCGCCCGCGAATTCCGCGAGATCGTCTTCGAGTTGCGCATGCGCGCGCGAGTGGCCGCCGAGCAGATGCGAGCCGCCGCTGCCCGCGCCGTACCGGCGCGCGCCTTCGGCGATGGCCTCGATCAGTTGCGGATGCGCGGCGAGGCCGAGGTAGTCGTTGCTCGCGAAGCCGATGATCTCGCGGCCGTCGACCGTCATGTGCGCGGCGCAGGGCGTATCGGCGGTGCGGCGGCGACGGCGCAATCCGCGCGCGTCGATGTCTGCGAGCCCTGCGGCGAGCGTGTCGAGCAGATGCATCAGCGGACCTCCGCGAGCGTGGCGTCGAAGGTCTCGCGCGTGCGGGCGGCAAGCAGCGCGAGTTCTTCGTCGTCGAGGATGTACGGCGGCATCAGGTACACGGTGGTGCCGATCGGGCGCAGCAATAACTCGCGCTGCAACGCGTTGTCGAAGAAGCGGCGCGAAAACGTTCGGGCCTGCTGAGCATCGTCGATCACCGCATCGAATGCGAAGAGCGTGCCGCACTGGCGCAGATTGCGCACCTGCGCATGCCCGGCGAGCGGCGCGAGCGCGGCTTTCAGCGTGGCCGACTTGCGTGCGTTCGCGGCGAGCACGTCGTCGCTCGCGAACAGGTCGAGCGTTGCGAGCGCCGCGCGGCACGCGAGCGGATTGCCGGTGTACGAGTGCGAGTGCAGGAAGCCGCGCGCGGTGTCGTCGTGGTAGAAGGCCGCGAAGATCTCGTCGCGCGACAGCACGATCGACAGCGGCAGATAACCGCCGCTGATGCCTTTCGACAGACACAGGAAGTCTGGCCACGCGCGCGCCTGTTCGCAGGCGAAGAAGGTGCCGGTGCGTCCGCAGCCGACCGCGATTTCGTCGGCGATCAGATGCACGCCGTATTCGTCGCACAGCGCGCGCAAGCCCGCGATATACGACGCGTCGTGCATCGCCATGCCGGCCGCGCATTGCACGAGCGGCTCGACGATCAGCGCGGCGATGCGGTTTGCGCGTGCGTCGAACAGCGTGCGCACGTTGTCGAGCGCGCGGCGCGCGACGTCGGCGGCGGTCTCTCCCGACTGAGCGAGCCGCGCATCGGGCGAGGCGACGACATGCGCGTGACGGATCAGCGGATCGTAGGCGTCCTTGAACAGCGCGACGTCGGTCACGCCGAGCGCGCCGATCGTCTCGCCGTGGTAACTGTTGGCGATGCAGACGAATTCCTGCTTGTCGGCAAAGCCCCGATTGCGCCAGCTGTGGAAGCTCATCTTCAGCGCGATCTCGACCGCCGACGCGCCATCCGAGGCGAAGAACGCGTGGCCGAGCGTGTTGCCGGTCAGCGCGCCGAGACGTTCGGCGAGTTCGACGGCGGGCTCGTGCGTGCAGCCGGCGAGCATCGCGTGTTCGAGCGTATCGAGCTGGTCTTTCAGCGCCGCGTTGATGCGCGGGTTCGCGTGACCGAACAGATTGACCCACCACGAACTGATCGCGTCGAGATAGCGATGGCCGGCGCGGTCGTAGAGCCACGCGCCCTGACCCCGCGCGACGGGCACGAGCGGCAGACGTTCGTGGTGCTTCATCTGCGTGCACGGATGCCATACCGCGCGCAGGCTGCGGGCGACCCAGTCGTCAGGGGCGTTCGGGGACGTCCCTGGCGGGGCGACGGAAGGTACTGCTGAATTGTCCAAAAAGGTACTCCAGGATGCTTTTTTGCCGCTGGCGCGCGACGGTGTTTGGGCGCCTTTGTTTTGAGCCCTTTTTCAGGGCTTTTTCGACGTGCCGATGGGACTGTTCGCACCACGGCACGCAGGCCTCGGCGCGCGCACGGGGTCGAGATTAGCGGTTTCTTTAATCGCGCGCATCAGCGACTTGAGGCGCGGTTTTCCTTATGGCGCCGGGGTTTGGCGTTGTTCGGCACAACTGGAATCACTTTGGGATCGAAGCCCGCCGATCGCCGCAGATGACGACGTCAAAGTAATGGGCCATGACCGGCGGGAATTGGCGGGAATGAGCGGGAATCGGCGGCGAGCGGATTTTTTGGGGGGCTGGCCGCTCGGCTGTGCCACATGAATCGCCGACAGGACAGCCGTGCCGGAACCGGCCGCATCGGGCACGCAGGCGGCGACGCTTAGGCCTGCCTCGGCCACACGCCGTCGAGCCTGTCGGTGTCCTTGGGCGTGAGTTTGAGCGATTCGACTTCCCGTTCGCCGCGCGAGCCCTTCGTCGCCGTCATCTGCAAGCCCATGCGCAGGCCCACGGCCACCTGACGATCGTTGGCCTGCACGGCCATCAGCTCGGTCGGCAGCCAGGCGTTGTCGCTGCGAAGAAGCGCATCGCGCCGTTGCGTCAGGACGTCGATCTTGCCGCGCTCGTCCTCGCGATTGCGCGCCTTCAGCATCGCGATCTGGTCGTCGAGCGCATTGGCGCCGATCGCCGCGTGACTGCGCAGACGCCGCCGCGCGACAAAGCGAAGATTCTGCACCTCGTTGGCCGAGAGATCCGACAGATACTTCTCGATGCGCCGCCGCCCTCGCTCCATCGTCGCCGTCAGGTTGCCGCCCTCGGGCATCGGCTCGCCCGGCGCGACGCCGAACGTGAGCTGCCACGCCGGGTCTTCGCGCAAGGCTTTCTTGTAGTCGTTGAGACTCGAAAACTCGGTGTCGGCGAGCGAGGTGCGCGCCTGGAGCCTGCCGCCCTCGCGCACGAGCGTGGCCTTCGCCTGGTGAAAACCGTCGTAGATCGGTATTTCGAGCGACACCGCGTTCGGCGCGAACACCGAGACGCTCGCGATGTCGGTGGGGTCGGCGCCGCTGGCGCCGGTCTTCTCGACCTTGTCGCTGACGCTGAAGTTCGCACCCGCCTGGAACGTCACGCGATTGCCGCGCCCGAAGCGGTGCGATTCGATCTGCGTGTGACCGGCCTCGTCCTGCACGTCGAGCGTGGCCTTGTAGACGCGGTCGTGCGAAACGCCGACGATCCCGTTGGTGCGCGCCGACACCGTGCCCGTGCCGATCTTGAGCCCGGGCCGGAACGTCAACGATTCGCCGTGGTGGCGCACCGCGCCTTTCTGATTGTTCCAGGCGACGGAGAAATCGTCGTTGTTCAGAAACTGCTTGCCGAGATGGCCCCACAGTTCGTCGCCGCTGCGGCCGCGTCCGGCGTTGTCGAACAGATAGTTGTTGATCTGGGTGAGCTGTTCCTTGCTGCGTTCGTCGTCATAGGCATCCTTATCGCTGCGAAGGCGGCGGGCCATGCTCAGATCGACCGTGCATTGCTCGGTGTCGTCCCACTCGTGCGCGGCTTCGAGGTTGCCCGCGAGGCGCGCCATGCCGAAATCGTGGCCGACCTGCAGGCCGGCACCCGCGCTCGCTCGCGCGCGCTTCTGCGTGCCGAAGCTGATCTTGTACGCGGGCGTCGAGCGGCTGTATTCGAGTACGGCCTGACGCCCGCGCGAGCTTTGCAGGTTCAGGCGCGGCGCGACCAGCGGGAGCGAGGCCGCTGCTGCGCTCACGCCTCGCGTGCTCAGACCGACTATGCCGCCTTCGGTCACGATGGCCTTGCCGCCGCCTTCGAGGTTGGCGATGATGCGCGCGCCCACGGCACGGTAATCCTCGTTTGTATCGCCGGCGGGCTTGATTGCCTTGCCGAGCGCAACCCGGTCGATGACGTCGAGCGCATGGTCCAGCGCATCGCTATTCGCGGTGCCGGTGCCTTTGGCGTAGGACTTGTGCCACTTGCGAAGCAGCTTCGCGTCGATGACGCCTGCTCCGCCGGGCAACTGCTTGCGGATCGCCTTGCGCGCGTCGTCGGCGTTGCCGCCGTTCTCCGGCGTGGCGAGCCGCGCGCGGAACGCCGCGAGCGCTTTCGCTTTGCGGCCGGCGCGGAACCCCGAGGCCGGCGCGCCGCCGGGCGTATCGAGATGCGTGCGCAGACGTTCGGCGATTTCGTCGATCACGCTGTCGTCGAGAGGGGCTTCGAACTTTCTTGCATCGCTGCTTTCAGGTCGACTGGCGAGCACCTGAAGCAGCGTGCGGCTCACGAGGTCGGAGACCGTACCGTCGCCCTTGACACCCGGCTCGCTCGCCGGGGCGCCGGACGCCGCGTTTTCACCCGTCGACAGCGCCCGGTTCAGTTCGTCGATCATCTTGCCAGTGGCCTTGTCGAGTGCCTGTTCGTCTTTGTCCCACGAGCCGAGGCCCGTGCCTTCGATGCCGCCCTGCATCGCCACGAGCGGGCTTTTGTTGAAGCCGAACGGCCGTCCAATCGATTTGTACCATTGGCGATTGAGGCCGCGCTGCCGGGCCACCGGCATCGCGCCGTCGCCGTGTTGGCCGTCCTGTTCGGGGCGAGTCGACGTCGCCCGCGGCACCGTTTGATTAAGGAAGCGTTCGAGGCGGTTCTTGCTCGCGGCGAGCGGTGTGCCGGCGCCGTCGGCAAAAAAGCCCTGACGGGCGGCAAGCAGCGCGCCCGCTTCGCGCGTGCTCATCTGCTCCAGATCGTTCACGCGCATCAGCTTCGTGGCCGCGAGCGCGATCGAGGCAAGATGCCGTTGGGTGTGGGCCGTGGTGTCGTTGCGCGCGGGTGCCGGGCTATTCAGAATGCGCTGCGCGCTTCGCTCGATGCTAGGCGGATCGGCGTCGAGCGGCGTGTGTCCGTTCGTCCGCGCGAGCAGCTCGGCGGCCTGAAGCCAGGCGCGCGGCGCGAAGCGCGCTTCGCCATCGCTGGGCCAATGCTGTCCCGCGATTTCGCGCAGGCTCTCGAAACCGCCCGCCGTCATGGACAGTTCCTGGGCGGCGCGCCAGGCGCGTGCTTCGAGGTTGCGTGTATCGAGGTCGTGTGTCTGAGTCGCGGGTGTCGAAGGCGCGCCGTCGTTGTCGCGCGACGCGAGGTGAATGTCGGCGATGTCGGCGCGCGGCGTGCTACGGGCGAAATCGTCGAAGACCGCCAGCATCGAGGCGTCAAGGGTGGTGGTGGGCGCGGGCGCTGGTGCCGCTGATGGTGCCGTTGCGGGCTGGCGCGGCTGGACCGCTGCGCCAGTGTCGAAACTCAGTCCCGCCTGCATGCGGCCGAACACCTGTTGCGCGATCTCAAGGTCTCCACCCGAAGCCGTTTCCAGCGCGCTCAACACCAACGCGCGCTGCATCGTCCGCACCTCGTGAAATTGCGAGTTGGGCAATTTCAACAGCGCCTCATCGATCTGGTCCGTCAGCCCTTCGAGTTGGTCTGGCTTCGCACGGGGAAAAAAGCGCACGGGCATCCGGCCGGTTTCGAGATCCTCGCTGGCCCCGAGATGCGCGGGGGCTGTGTTCATGACGCCCGGGTTCCCGCCTCGACGTGCATGGAAACTCTCCAGCGCTTTCTGCATGGAGCTCTCGGGTTTGGGCGCTGCCGAGCGCCGATCGGGAAAGGCAAACTCGGCGGCCTGGCTCTCATCGCCGGCGACGACCGGCGGCATCTTCACCGCCTTGCTGGCATCGACGGTATGCGACGGCAGGACCGGTTTGCCCTTTGTGCTGAACCTGAAGAGCGATCCGAGGGTGACGTCGGCGGCCTTGTGCGTCACGTGCAGGCGTGGCTTCAGTCCTTCGAGCAAGCCGCCGCTCCGCTCAGGCGTGGGCGGTGCGGCCGGTCGGGAGGTGGACGCGGCGGAGGCGTTCTGCGGGGTGGCGCCTTGCAGTTGCGAGACTGCGGCATCCCTGCGGGAGGTGGGCTGGATCGGATTGTTCATGGGCGGTCGGAAGCAATAGCGGCATGCGGCCCACTATCGATTTGCCCGATGACGCTCCAGTGACCCGTGCGAAGCGAGCGCGCAAACAGCGAAGTTCCTTGTCCTAACTTATGCGCAGCAGATAGAAGGTGAAATTCCTCGCCTCGACTTATGCGTAACAGCTAGAAAGGCCAGCGCTGCGCGCGCGTCACTCGCGGCTCGCAATGGCGTGCCGGCCATCGGCATCGGCCGTCGGCGCAGAACCGTTCGCATCCGCCGTCTGCGAAGCCTGGTTGTTCCACACGACGGCGTTGTCGACCGCATACAGGCGGCAGGGATCGGCGCTCTGCTTCTGGCAATTGTTGATCGCCACCGACATCGGATTGTCGCCGCCCTCGGCCCACGACCACGCGCCCGAATCCGACACCGCAAACGCGCGGCTCGGATACTGATGCAGGAAGTTGCGATAGCCGTCGCGGCCCGCCGCGTCGAGATACGGCACCGCATCGACCGCGTCGAGCGCGGCAAAGCCGGTGGCCTTCGGCGCGGACGGATCGGCCACGCGATACTGCACGGCCGTCGGCATGCCGGCGCGCGCGAGGAACGACTCGACGGCCGGCCACCACACGTGCACGCCGTCGCGATCGCCGACCAGCCGATGCGCGTCGTTCTTGTAGTTGCCGAAATCGACCATCTTCGCGCTCGCGCCGTGCGCGCCATAGGCGGCATACATGCCGGCGACGAGCGGCGCGTTCCAGACCGAGTCGTTGTCGCCGTACAGCCACAGCGACGGTACTTTGCTCTTTTCGCCATACGCGCCGAACGCGCGTGTCAGATTGCCCTGCCAGTCGGTGCAGGCGTCCTGGCGCAGGCCGCCCGAGAAATTGATCAGCGCGCGCACGCCTGGCGCGGCTTCGGTGCCGTAGGCGATCGTCGCGAGACCGCCGTGCGAGGTGCCGGCTACCGCGATATGCGTCGCGTCGACATACGATTGCTTTGCCATGTAGTCGATCGTGGCGGCCACGTCGCTCGCCTGGCCGAGACCGTTGAGTTCGACGTCGCAGCCGTCCTGCTCGTAAACGCCGTCCGAATGGCCGAAGCCCTGGCGGTTCGGCGCGACCACCACGTAACCGCGGCGGACGAATTCGCGTGCGAACGGCAGCGGGTCGCTGCGTTCCTGCAGGTGCGGATCGCCCGGAATCTTGCCGTGGTTGAACACGATCATCGGGAACGGGCCGGGGCCGTCCGGTTTGTAGATCGTCGTTTCGAGCGTGATCGAGCCATCCGCGTTGACCGGCACGCGGATGATCTGCTCGTTCAGGTGCGCGGTCGGCAGATAGGCGTCGTCGTCGAGCGCGATGCGCGGTACGCGGGCGCGCGTGAGCGGTCCGCCCTGGTTGTCGGTGAGCGGCGTGGCGTTCAGCTTGGAGGAGGTCGACGCGTAGGAGAGCGGATCGGCATGTGCGATCGCGACAGCGCAAGTGGTCGCGGCGCAGACCGCCGCACACTTTTTCAGAACCTTGCTCAACACCATTGACGCACCTGCCTGAAAGACCTGTCCTGAACTCCGTGCGGTCCGTTCCTCGACAACGCTTGCTGACAGCCTGCTTTCGTCAGCGTTTTCGACAAACAGACTCACTCGCGTACGTTGTGCGCCAAGCGCACGCACGCCAATCGAGATCGCACGGGATGAACCCAACGGCCGACGCGACCCCACGCGCCGATGATGAGCGTCACTTCACGCACTGCGAACCGCCGCGGCTCGCGTTGACGTGGCGGCCGGCACGGTTTCCTGCGCATGTCGCGGAGCCGGTATGACCCGCTCTCGCAAGGTGACGTCATGAGACAACGGACTCATCCTGGCATGACAATTTTGTTTTGTGCAATCAAGGAGAACCCGCGCCGCAGAAATTGCCGGACCCGCGCCGGGGCCCGCAAAGCCACAGCGGGCGGGCCTCGGCGCGGGATGGCGGCAAGTGGCGAACGATGGTCGTTTGCGTGCTGTGGTGCGAGGCCAACACGAAAAAAAGCCCTGATCGAGGGCTTGGGGTGCGGTGGTGTGCCGACCCTGGCGTCAGCCGGTGAAGGGGAAGAGAAAGGTTCGGCGCGCGCGCTGGCGGCCATATCCATGCGATGAGGCTTACTCGCTGACGTCGCCGTCGACGTAGCGCCAGCGGCCGTCGTCGCCGCGCACGAAGCGGCTCAGTTCATGCAGCCGATGCGCACGTCCGCCCACCTTGTAGCGCGCGATGAACTCGACGGTTGCGTGATGCGCGTCGCTCTCGGCGAACGACTTGATCTGCAGTCCAAGCCAGCGCGCCGCGCCGGGGGCGCCCGGGTCCGCGTCGAGATCGGCGGGGCAGGTGCGCGCATCCCACGTCGCGCGCAGATAGTCGTTCGCGCCGAGCACGTAGGCGCTGTAGCGCGAGCGCATCAGTTCGAGCGCGCGCGGCGCCGCTTCGCCGCCATCGATATAGCGTCCGCAGCATTGCGCGAAGCGCGGCGCTCGCGTGGCGGCGCCGCTGCGTGGCTCGGGGGTGGCGCCGCCGCATGGGCAGTCGGCGGGTCGTTGCTGCGACAGCAATGGCTTGTTCATCGATATTTCAGTTCAGCGCGCGAGCGATCAGGATCTTCTGGATGTCGCTCGTGCCTTCGTAGATTTGACATACACGCACATCGCGGTAAATCCGCTCGACCGGAAAGTCGCTCAGATAACCGTAGCCGCCGTGAATCTGCAAGGCCGCCGAACAGATGCGCTCGGCGGCTTCCGAGGCGAACAGCTTCGCCATCGCGGCTTCGGTCAGGCAGGGCTGGCCGGCGTCCTTCAGCGAGGCCGCATGCCAGATCAGCTGGCGAGCGGCTTCGAGTTGCGTCGCCATCTCGGCGAGACGGAACTGTACCGCCTGATGCGAAAAGAGCGGCGCGCCGAAGCTCTCGCGCTCCTTCGCATAGCCCAATGCCGCCTCGAACGCGGCGCGCGCCATGCCGACGCTTTGCGCGGCGATGCCGATGCGCCCGCCTTCGAGTCCCGACAGCGCGATCCGGTAGCCTGCGCCTTCGGCGCCGATCCGGTTCGCGCCCGGCACGCGGCAATTCTCGAAGACGATCTGCGCGGTATCCGACGAATGCTGGCCGAGCTTTTCTTCGATGCGCGCGACCCCGTAGCCGGGCGTATCGGTCGGCACGATGAACGCGCTGATGCCGCGCTTGCCCGCGGCTTTATCGGTGACGGCCATGACGATCGCCACCTGGCCGTTCCTGCCGCTCGTGATGAACTGCTTGACGCCGTTCAGCACGTAGCTGTCGCGATCGCGTGTGGCGGTGGTGCGTAGCGCCGAGGCGTCGGAGCCCGCCTGCGGCTCGGTCAGGCAGAACGCGCCGAGCATGTCGCCGCGCGCGAGCGGCGTGAGCCAGGCGCGTTTCTGCGCGTCGTTGCCATAGCTCAGGAGGATGCTGCACACGGGGCAGTTGTTGACCGAGATGGCGGTCGAGGTGCCGCCGTCGCCGGCCGCGATTTCTTCGAGAATCAAGGCGAGCGCAAGGGCGTCCATGCCCGCGCCGCCATACGCTTCGGGCACGAGCACGCCATACGCGCCGAGTTCGGCGAGCTGGCGATGCACGTCGCGCGGGAACGTGCGTTCGCGGTCCCAGGCGGCCGCATAGGGCGTGATTGCTTCGCGCACGAAGGTGCGCAGCGCGTCGCGCACCATCAGGTGATCCTGATCGAGCACCATGGTCTAGTTCCTTACCAGTCGAGCTGCGTGCCGTCGTATTGAAAGAAGCGGCCGTGGAACGCGTCGCGCGCGGCCGCGGCCTGGGCGAGCACGTCGCGCATGCCGGCGACGCTGTGCGCCGGATCGAGCGCCGCCTGTGCGCCGCCCATGTCGGTGCGCACCCAGCCCGGATGCAGCGACACGCAGGTCGCGCGGCGCGTTTCGAGCGAGGCGAGCTTCAGCACGTCGTTCAGCGCGGCCTTGCTCGCGCGATAGAGCCAGCCGGTCGTGCCGGTTGCATCGGCGATGCTGCCCATATGGCTCGAAATCACCGCGAACACGCCGTTCGCATCTTCGACGAGCGGCAGCACGATCGGCATCAGTTGCATCGGGCCGCGCACGTTCGTGTGCATGACGTGATCGAAGTCCTCGGCCGTGATGGTTTCGATGCCTTCGGTGCGCGGGCCGTACACGCCCGACACGAGAATCGCCGCATCGAGCCGTTCGCCGTCGAGCTTCCAGCCGAACGCGGCGATGTCCTCGGGCGCGGTCACGTCGAGTGCGAAGGTTTCGGCGCCGAGTTCATTGAGCGCGTCGAGCGCGGCGCCGTCGCGCGCGGTGGCGAGCACGCGCCAGCCGCTCTTCCTGTACTGCCGTACGAATTCCTGGCCGATGCCGCGTGACGCACCGACGATCAACACTGTTTTCATCGCATTCCTCGCTTGTTTCTCATTCATTGCCGGCGCGGCTTCGGCGCCGTGAATCAGGTGTCGAAGCCGGCGCGTCAGACGAGTTCGATACCCATCGCCGTCGCCTCGCCGCCGCCGATGCACAGCGTCGCGACGCCGCGCCTGTCGCCGCGCTTGCGGAGCGCGCCGATCAGCGTGACGAGAATGCGCGCACCCGAGGCGCCGATCGGATGGCCGAGCGCACATGCGCCGCCATGCACGTTGACCTTGTCGTGCGGCAAGCCGTGCTCCTTCATCGCGGCCATCGTGACGACCGCGAACGCTTCGTTGATCTCGTACAGATCGACCTCGCCGGCACGCCAGCCGTTCTTTCCGAACAGCTTATGGATGGCGCCGACCGGCGCGGTGGTGAACTTCGCGGGCTCCTGCGCGAAGGTCGAATGACCAACCACGCGCGCGAGCGGCGCGACGCCGAGCCGCTTCGCCGTCGATTCGCGCATCATCACGAGCGCGGCGGCGCCGTCCGAGATCGACGACGAATTCGCCGCCGTCACGGTGCCGGTCTTGCTGAACGCGGGCTTGAGCGTCGGGATCTTTTCGAGGTTGGCCTTGAACGGCTGCTCGTCGTGCGTGATCGTGACCTCGCCCTTGCGGCTCGCCACCTTGACCGGTGCGATTTCCCAGTCGAACGAGCCGTCCTCGTTCGCGCGCTTTGCGCGGTTCAGCGATTCGACCGCGAACGCGTCCTGCGCCTCGCGCGTGAAAGCGAACGATGCCGCGCATTCCTCGGCGAACGTGCCCATCAGACGGCCTTTTTCGTAGGCGTCTTCGAGGCCGTCGTAGAACATATGGTCGAGCACCTGGCCGTGGCCCATGCGCATGCCGCCGCGCGCCTTCGGCAGCAGGTACGGCGCATTCGTCATGCTCTCCATGCCGCCCGCGACGATCACGTCGAGCGAGCCGGCCGCGAGCATGTCGTGCGCGAACATCGCCGCGCGCATGCCCGAGCCGCACATCTTGTTGACGGTCGTGCAGCCGGTGGCGAGCGGCAGGCCCGCGCCGAGCGCGGCCTGGCGCGCGGGCGCCTGGCCGAGGCCGGCGGGCAGCACGCAGCCCATCACCACTTCGTCGATCTGCCCGGGTTTCAGGCCCGCGCGCTGCACGGCGGCTTCGATCGCGACCGCGCCGAGTTGCGGCGCGGCGAGTGCCGCGAAGTCGCCCTGAAAGCCCGCCATCGGCGTGCGCGCCGCGCTGACGATCACGATCGGATCGGCGTGGGCGCCGCTGGGGTTCGTCTCACTCATGGTTCTGCTCCTTGGTCATAGCCTGGATGGCTAGCGTCGCGCGTGGCCTGATGCGAATCCTCGTGAGATTTATCAGGCCACGCGCACGTCGGGTTCGTCAGCCTGCGTATCGGATACCTTACTGAAGCGCTCCGGATAGCGTACGCAAAAGCGCACGCTCTGGTCATACGGGAAAAAGTCGGGCAACTCGCCCTTCAGCAGATGATCCTTGTGCCTTTGCCACAACGCCGGATCGAAGAAGTCCGCGTGATGCTGCATGAACGAGCGGCGCACGCGCGGATCGCCGAGCAGAAACGTGCCGTACGTCTCCGGGAAAATATCGTGCGGACCGATCGCGTACCACGGCTCGCCCGACATTTCGTCTTCCTCGTTGCGCGGCGGCGGCACCACGCGCACGTTGCAGTCGGTCAGGTATTCGATCTCGTCGTAGTCGTAGAACACGACGCGGCCATGACGCGTGACGCCGAAGTTCTTGTACAGCATGTCGCCGGGGAAGATGTTCGCCTGAATCAGTTCCTTCACCGCGTCGCCGTATTCCTTGATGCCGTGTTCGACGTCGTCGTCGTTGCCGTTCTGCAGGAACAGGTTCAACGGCACCATGCGCCGCTCGATGTACATATGGCGGATCACGAGGTTCGCGCCCTCGTATTCGATCAGCGAGGGCACTTCCTTTTCGAGTTCGCGCAGGAGCGTTTCGTCGAGCCGCGAAAGCGGCAGCGCGACGCTCGAATATTCGAGCGTGTCGGCCATGCGGCCGAGGCGATCGTGGCGCTTGACGAGCTGATACTTCTCCTGGATCTGCGCGCGCGTGGTGTCCTTCGGCGGCGGGAAGTTGTCCTTGATGAGCTTGAAGACGTACGGAAACGACGGCAGCGTGAACACGAGCATCACGAGTCCCTTGATGCCGGGCGCGATGATGAAGTGATCGCTCGAATGCGAGAGGTGATGCAGCAGATCGCGATAGAACAGGTTCTTGCCCTGCTTCTGCAGGCCGAGCGACGTGTAGATTTCCGCTTTCGGCTTGCCCGGCATGATCGTGCCGAGAAACTCGACGTAGGCCGACGGCACTTCCATGTCGACGAGAAAATACGAATGCGAGAAGCTGAAGATGATGAGCAACTGCTCGCGCCTGAGCAGCACCGTGTCGAGCGCGAGCACGCCCGGCTTCACGTGGCGCAGCGGCAGCGCGAACGGCAGTAGTGCGTCGCCGTTGATGATGCGCCCGACGATATGCGCCGACTTGTTGCGATAGAACAGCGACGAGAGCACGTGAATCTGGAAGTTCGGCGCTTCGTCGAACACGCCGAACGCGTCGTGGATCGACTGCATCACGCAGCCAACGTCGCGCTGCAGGTCCTCGAACGGCGGATCGAGCTGGAAGTTCGTGACGATCCGTTCGAGCGTCGCCGCGAGGCCATCCTTGCCGGGGTAGTACGCGCGATAGGTCGGCTTTGCAGCGGGCTCGTCGTTCTCGATGTACTCGGTCGAGATCGCCGGGCGCACGAAAATGAAATCGTTGTTGAAATACGAGCGGTGCAGAATCTTGCAGCACACCGAATTGAAGAACGTTTCCGCGCATTCGGGCTGCCGGTGCGTGGTGAGCAGGCCGATGTAATGCAGCTTGATCTGCTGCCACACTTCGCTGTCGATGTTCTCCGCGTCGTATTCGTCTTCGAGCAGTTCCACGCATTCCTGCACGCGATCGTCATAGGACGTGATGCGATCGCGCGCGAGCTTTTGCAGACCGTGCCAGTCGCCCGTTTCGAAAAGCGTTTTCGCGTGAATCGCGGCGTCGCGAAAGACCCGGTAGTGGCGGTCGAACCCTTCGAGCATCGTCTGTGCGACGTCGAAACCGATTTGCGACGACAACAGCTTGGGGAAGTGATTCATGAGACGCGGGCTCCGCGAACGCGAGTCAAGGTCGGAAAAACTCAGGTCATCTCAGGCAGGTTTCGCGCTGCGCTGGCCGTGCTCCAGCAACTCGCGCGCTTGTGTTTCATATTGCACGAGGTCTTCGAGCGTCGCGTCGAGATCTTCGCGCTGACGTTCGAGTACTTCGCGATGACGCGCCACCGTGGCGAGAAACGCTTGCAGTTGCGGCACGGTGTCGGTCGGCGATTCGTAGACGTCGAGCAGATCGCGAATTTCCGACAGCGTAAAGCCAAGCCGTTTGCCGCGCAGCGTCAGTTTGAGCCGCGTTCTGTCGCGGCCCGAATAGACGCGCCGCAAGCCGCTCGATCCTTCGCGGCTCGGCGAGAGTAAACCCTGATCTTCGTAGAAACGGATCGCGCGTGGCGTGACGTCGAATTCCCGTGCGAGTTCGGTGATCGTGTATTGCGTGTTCATCGGGACATCTCGTGGCCGGATGGCCGGGCACAAAACCGGATTGGACGATAGAATCGACGTTTACGTTATCGTCAAGCTGAACGGAACGCAACCACAACCACGCCGGGCGGCATCGCACACCTCGCCATGCCGCCCGGCCGCCGGAGGAAGACAGTCCCCATGAATGCACTCGAACACCAACTCCAATACCCATTCAACGACACGCTGCCCGACGCGGGCCGCACGATGGAAGTCGCGCCGGGCGTGCTGTGGCTGCGCATGCCGCTGCCGTTCGCGCTCGACCATATCAATCTGTGGCTGCTGCGCGATGAAATCGATGGGCAACAGGGCTGGACCGTGGTCGATTGCGGCATCACGTCGGACACGATCAAGGCGAATTGGGAGCGTGTGTTCGAGTCGGTGCTCGACGGCCTGCCGGTGTTGCGCGTGATCGTCACGCATTGTCACCCGGACCACATCGGCCTCGCGCACTGGGTGTGCGGCGGCGGCGGGAAACAGCGCTGGGACGCGCGACTGTGGATGACGCTCGGCGAATACATGCAGGCGCGCGTGATGGCAACCGGCGACGGTTCGAACGCGGGTGGCGAAGCGGCGGCGCGGCACTTCGCGCGGCATGGCCTGAACGACGACGAATCGCTCGACAAACTGCGCAATCGCAAGAGTTATTACTCGAGCCTCGTGCCGGCGATTCCGGGGCAATACCGGCGTCTGCGCGAAGCCGAGGACGTGAGGATCGGCGGTAGAACGTGGCGTGTCGTGACGGGCTTCGGTCATTCGCCCGAGCATTGCGCGCTGCATTGCGAAGAGACCGGCACGCTGATTTCCGGCGACATGGTGCTGCCGCGCATTTCGACGAACGTGTCGGTGTTCGATATCGAGCCAGAGGGTTCGCCGCTGGAGTTGTATCTGGAATCGCTCGGCCGCTACGAGACGATGCCGGAAGCGACGCTCGTGCTGCCTTCGCATGGCAAGCCATTTCGCGGCGTGCGCACGCGCATTCGCCAGTTGCGCGAGCATCACGACGCGCGGCTCGCCGAGGTGCGCGAAGCGTGCGCGGAGAAACCGCGCAGCGCCGCCGACATCGTGCCGCTGATGTTCAAGCGCCAACTCGATATTCATCAGATGACGTTCGCGATGGGTGAGGCGCTCGCGCATTTGCATCTGCTGTGGCGTGCGGGGGAGTTGAAGCGCACGCAGGATGCGGATGGGGTGATTCGTTTTACGGCGGCGTGATCTGGGCTTGGATCGCGTTTTGGATTGATGGGGCGAGGGGAGTGCCCGCGTGTGTGGCGGGCTTTTTGGATAATTCAGCACAGCCTTGCAGTGTTCGTTTGATTTGCCTGCATGGAGCGCGGGCCGGCGCCGTATAGGCGTAGAAAGCATTCCACATCAGCTTCGAGAGCGCCGATAGGCTTTCCTTCATCGCCGGGGCGTAATTGGCCTGAGCCTCGATAATCGTGCCGTCGATGCGCGATTTGCATCCGACTGGTATTCCGTCTCGTCGATCGTCACGATTGTGCCTTTGAGCGGCAGCGCGTCGCTTATTCCTTGAAGCAAAAACCAAAAAAACCAAAGTAAACGCTGCTTCGTTGAGATTGCAACGCTTCCATCACTCTTGGCAACGTCTCATGCCATTTCCTTGGAAATTTTTCCACGGGTGATCGTTTTTTCGGAGTTCTCCGATATCAATACTGTTCGCAATGCTCTGGAATGACTGGGGAGACATGGCTAGCCGAGTGTGCACGCAGTCTCTGCACAGCATGAACCGTCCTCATCGCTTTGGAGTTTCCGAATGGCGCACGATATTTTTATCAAGATCAACGGCGTTGACGGCGAATCACAGGATCTAACACATCGCGACGAAATCGAAGTGCTTGGCTGGAACTGGAGCGCGAGTCAGCAGTCCAGAACGCGCTCCTGTTCTGGCAGCGTGGCAAAGGTCAGTGCTTCCGCGTTGAGCTTCACTCACATGATCGACACGGCAAGCCCGAATCTTGCGAGCTACTGTTTTCAGGGGAGGCATGTTCCCAACGTCGTGCTTACCATGCGTAAAGCAGGTGACATTCCTCTTGAATATTTGAAAATCACGATGTTTGACGTGATCGTGACGCACGTCGAGCTAGCAGCAGGAGCCGGATTGGCATTGGAACATGTGGCACTGTCTTTTGTGCAAATGAAGAAGGAATACGCAGTGCAGAGCCCGATCGGTGTGAGTCAAGGCGCTGTGACCGCGCTGATTGATGTGAAACGGAACAGCGTTAGTTGATGCCGGGTTAAGGACTAGAAGCGACAATGAACGATTACGAACGCCTTATAAATGATGCTCTAACGGAAAAACCTCTCGCTTATAGCTATGGTGGAAAATCCGTAGAGGCTCAAACGCTTTTCCTCTGCATAACGGTCGAGGAAACCTGCAAATATTTTGAATTAAAGGACTATAGCGGTGTGACGGCCGTAACGATGATTCTGCTTGGCCGTCCGTGGATTCCAACCCGCTCGAAACCTGGGGGAGCAACGGCCGGAACATCAATTGCATCGCTTGTTCTCCGGGTCCTTGTTGATGTCAATTTTGAAAAGGCTATCCTGCCTACGCTTACATCGAGATCGGTTCGGCGATTCCAATTCTCGATGACAAGAAATTTGGGAGCGTTCATTGGGCGCTGGATTCCATGGCTCGGTGCAACACTCGCAGTCTACGATGTGGTGAAAATAGTCATTCTTTCCGTGATGCGCTACAACCAGATTGTCAACGAAGAGGATCGGATAAATGACGCGACAGCGGGAAGCTTCGGTTGAGCTGGAGCAATTCTTTCACAAAGAAGTTGGCATCCCCGATGGTAAAAAAATCTTCTCTTCAAGCGTCATAGAAGATGATTTCGGCATAACGGGTGACGATGCCAATCAATTAATGGAAGATTTTTTTGAGCAATTCCACGTCGCGCGCGGCGACTATGATTTTCACCGGTACTTTGAAATTGAGGCATCGGGGTTTCCGATTCCTTTTCTTGACGGGTGGATCCGCAAGAAAATCCTGGGCGATCGCCTGTATGAGAAGCAAACTCTGACCATTGCGATGCTTCAGCATGCAATAGAGCTTGGTGTGTGGGATAGCCAACGCTTACGCGAGCGGGAAAGTCAGCGTAAAAGCAGTGATTGAAATCCCCGCCGCTTTTTCCGCCAACCCCGATTCTTGACCAACGTTCGGCGGCGCGCCAAACCGCCATCCTTTCCACCCGAACCCGCCATTCCCCTTACATCCCGCCAGTCGACAGATAGGTGTTTACGCCAGGCAGGCGCGGGCGCCGTGACCTCTTCTCCCTGCGCTTCAACTTCGCATCAGCCCGTGCTGGCGGTCCCGCAGCCCTGAATCCCCGCATTTTTCAGGTAGCGGTTGCAGAGGAACCGCACGGCACTTCGCATGCCCCACACCGCAAAAAATCAATTTCGAACACTTGCTTTTATCGCCATAGTTGTTAGCATGCTACCTTAATAAAGGTAGTGCACTAACTCACATGGAGCAACTTATGGCTGGCAATACCATGAAGGAAGATCGACTGCTTACCGCTTTCGCTAAATTTGCGACCCAGGTGTCGGGCGACCTCGATGCGGAGTCGACCCAGGCGGCGAAGTCGGCGCTCGTCGACGCGCTGGCAGTCTCGCTCGGCGCCTTGCCTCATCCCCCGGCGCAGCGCGCCCGCAAGTACGCCGCGCTGTTCGATGTTCCGCAAGGCGTCACTATCTGGGGCAGCGGTCAGCGCACCAACGTCGAAGCCGCGACGCTGGTCAACGGCGTTCCGCTGCGCGGATACGACTACAACGACTTCTATTTCGGCAAGGCTGCCGGGCATCCGAGCGACATCATTCCCGGTCTGCTGGCGCTCGCCGAATCGCGCGGCCATACCGGCAAGCAGGTTCTGACGGCGCTGGCGGTCGGGTACGACGTCTGTATCAGCCTGTTCGATACGTTCGACATCGATTCGAACGGCTGGGACTATCCGATGCTGGTGACGATTGCCGCGGTCTGCGCGTTCTCCCGCCTCGTCGGTCTTTCGGAAGCGGCTGCGCGCGAGGCCATCGCGATTGCGGTCGTATCGAACTACGTGAGCGACGAATCGGAATCGCACGAACTGAATGCTCGCGGCGATCTGACCATGTGGAAGCGTTTCAACGGCAGCGACGCGATCCGCCATGCGGTCTATTCGGTTCTGCTCGCGGAAGTCGGTGTCGAGGGCGTGGTGCGCCCGTTCGAGGGCCGCAGCGGTTTGCTGGCGAAGATCAGGACGCCGGACGATGTGATTCAACGCCTGTTCGATCGGCTCGATCCGTCGAAGCCGCTCAAGCGTGTCACCGAAGTGCGCTACAAGCGCTGGCCGGTGGGTTCGCGCGGCCAGAGCGCCATTCAGTCGGCCATCAGCCTCGCGGGCAAGATCGAGGACATGGCTTCGGCGCAAAGCGTGACCGTGTACACCGACGAAATGGTCTATGACCATCTGGTCCGTCGCCGTTCGGACCCGTGGCATCCGTTCTCGCGCGAGACGGCCGACCATTCGCTGCCGTATATCGTGACTGCCGCGCTGCTCGAAGGCCAGATCAAGCTGGAAAGCTTCGACGTCGAACGCGTTATCGATCCCGCGCGGCAGACGTTCCTCAACGAGAAGGTCAAAGTCGAGGTCGATCCCGCGCTTTGCTTGGGCTCGGCAGGCGGCTTCATCACGCGCGTCGAAGTGACGGATGCGAGCGGCAAGGTGCATAAGGGCGACGCCCGGCCGCATCCGGGCCACCCGCTGCAGCCGCTGACCCGCGAAGACATGGAAGCGAAGTTCTACGAGAACGTGGACCCGATCTTCGGTCACGCACATTCGCAGAACGTGCTGCATGCAATCTGGAGCTTCGATACCCATCCGAACGTCAAGGACCTGGTCGGGCTGCTGGTTCATCCGAATCCGGAAAGCCTGAAGACGGCGGAAGTGGCGTAAGAGGGCAAAACCATGCGGCGGGACGTGTGTGTAACCGTAATTGGAGCTGGACAGGCTGCTGCCCGATGTATCTCGACGATGCGCCATGCGGGGTTCGACGGTGGCATTACGTTAATCGGCGAGGAGACCCATTTACCTTACGAACGCCCGCCGCTGTCGAAAGAAGCGCTCTTTGGCGAGACCGGCTTCAAAGCGCCTTACGTACTGGACGACAGTTTCTACGGCGACCATGAAGTGGATCTCGAGCTTGGCAAGCGTGTCGAGGCGATCGATCCCGGGTCCGGTGCTGTCGACCTCGGGAACGGGTTGCGGATCAAGTCCGATCGCATTCTGATCGCGACAGGCTCGCGTGCCCGGACTGTTTCCATTCCGGGTGTGGCGCCCGAGCGGATTCTGTCGCTTAGGAATATTGAAGACGCGAAGCGCCTGAAGCCGTTGCTCGATGGCCGCAACAGGGTTGTGCTGATCGGCGGCGGATTCATCGGGCTGGAGATTGCCGCGGGTGCGATTCGCCGGGGTTGCGCGGTGACGGTCATCGAAGCGCGGCCACGGCTCATCGAGCGAGCCGTCAGTCCGCACGTATCGACGCACTTGCAACGCCTGCACGCGGATAACGGCGTGAAGTTCAGGTTCGGCGTAACGATCGTTTCGGGACGACAGGGCGCGACCGAAACCGAGTTGATGCTGAGCGACGGCACTTCGGTCGTGGCGGATGTCATCGTCGCCGGTGTCGGGGCGTTGCCTAATTCAGAGCTGGCGGACGCGGCCGGGATCAGGTGTACGAACGGAATCAGCGTGGATAAAAACTGCCGGACCTCAGCCGGGATCGTATGGGCTGCGGGGGATGTCGCCACACGCGTTCATCCCTGGTTCGGAAAGGACATGCGCCTGGAATCCTGGGAGAGTGCGGAGAACCAGGCCCGGATTGCAGGACTCTCGATTGTGGCCAGCTTTGTCGGCACGGATGCCGCCGAAGGCGAAGAAGAACCTCCACCGTGGTTCTGGAGTGACCAGTACGGACTCAATCTGCAGATCCTCGGTTGCGTTTGCGATTCGGAAAGCTCGGTCAGGCGGATGAGCGACGACGGTGAGAAAGGCACGATTTTTCATTTTCGCGGACGTGACCTGATTGGCGCAGAGCTTATTTCGACAGGCAGAGAGCGTCCATTGGTCAAGAAGCTTCTGCAGACCGGATGGCCGTTGCCCGCGGAGAAACTCGGCGATACCGGCCTGTCCCTGAAAGAACTACTGGCCGCTTCGACGGCGGCCGTTGCGGCCTGATGAGAGGAAAACCCGATGAGCTGGCAAGAAGTCGCAAAGAAATCAGATGTAGAGGAAGGCGAGGCACTCCAGGTGTGTGTCTCCGGGGAGCCCATTGCCATCTACAACGTGGGTGGCACGTTCTTCGCAACGCATGACGTCTGTACGCATGCTCATGCGCATCTGTCAGACGGGTATATCGATGGCGATTGCGTCGAATGTCCTCTGCATGGCGGCGTTTTCCGGATCTCCACGGGTGAGGCGGTTTCGGGCCCGGTACAGAAGCCATTGCGAGTTTTCCCGATCAAGGTCGAAGGCGAATCCATTCTGATTGACGGGTAATCGCGAATGGCTTCGACTACGGCTCACCGTATGGATCAAGAAAGGAATGTTATGGAATTCGAACGAACCTCCGTTGCAATCATCGGCGCCCATGCGGGCACCGGGCCGGCTGTCGTCCGCGCGTTTGTCGAACAGGGTGCGCGGGTCGCGGTAGGAACGCCGAGTCGGGGCGGAGAGAAAACGCCCCTGTCCGGCACCGTGCAATTCGATGTCGACACGAGCGATGTGGCATCGATCCGTCAGTTCTTCGATCGATGCGAGAAAGAGCACGGTCCGGTCGAGATTCTGGTCAACGTTGCTCCGCCGATTGCCTCGGGCAATGCGCTGGATTTCACGCCGGATGAGTATCGGGCGGTCGTCGAGCAGGAACTGATCGGGCCGATTCTGTGCATGCAGGAAGGCGCGAGGCGCATGGTGCCACGCGGATTCGGCCGGATCATGTCCTTCATCTCGATGTCCGGAAAGACCGGTGTGCATAAGCACGTTGCGCCGTTCGCGGCGGCCAAAGGCGGCCTCGTCACCTTCTCGCGCACGCTGGCCGCCGAGCTTGCCCCGACCGGGGTAACGGTCAACACGCTGGCGACCGCGCTGTTCGACGTGCAGGTCGCCTCCATGCCGGATGGCGCCGAAGTGGTCAAGGGCATTCCGGTCGGCCGCCCGGGGCGCTCCGAAGAGGCCGCGCACGCTGTTCTGTTTCTCGCTTCCAAAGACGCGGGTTATGTCACCGGAGAGACGCTCAATCTCTCGGGCGGCCGCTTCATGGACTAAACACTTGCGTCCAACGCAAACGAAGGAGTGATCGATCGTGTCTGAAACTCAGTGCGTCAGTGAAAAGATCTGGTTTGCCCAAAGCGAATCTGCTGCCGATACCCACGGCCTCGTCAAGCGGGCACCCAGGACGTTCCGCATTCATACGCGTGCTTATACCGATCCGTCGGTCTTTGCCGCCGAGATGGAGAAAATCTTCAAGAAGACCTGGGTCTTCGTGGCACACGAGTGCCAGATTCCGAATGCCGGCGACTATCAAACCAGTTATATCGGCATGCAGCCGGTGATCGTCAGCCGCGACGCCGAGAACAAGGTGCATGTTCTCGTCAATCGATGCGTACATCGCGGCGCGGTGATCTGCCGTGATAGCCACGGTCACGGAACGGAATTCAACTGTCCGTACCACGGTTGGGTCTATGGCCTGGACGGCAAGCTGCTTGCCATGTCCGAGCGGCGCGAGGCCGGCGGGTACTCGGATGACTTCGCTGCTCCCGAGGGGCTTCTGCGTCTGCGTGTCGAGACCTATCGCGGTTTCATTTTCGCGAGCTTCAATCCGGACGTTCAACCGCTCGAAGAGTACCTGGGCCGCGCCAAGGGCGTCATCGACCGCAAGCTCGACATGTCGCCGGTTGGCGAGATCGACTTCGTTTCGCGTCCGTATGTGAGCCGCTATCAGGGCAACTGGAAGTTCCAGGCCGAGAACATCGTCGACGAATACCACTTCATGCATACGCATAAGGCGTTCGTTCAGCTTCAGGCGAAGTACGGTCAGACGACCGGGGACTTCGATGTGCATAAAGGCGGCTCGGCCAAGAAAATGCGCGAGGTGCGGTTCTCCGGCGTGACGTGGGATTGCGAGAACGGTCATGGACTGGTCGAGACGCCGTCCGGAGAGATCGACTCGTATCTGAACGGAGAGTATGGCGACTATTTCCAGGGCATCGTCGACCGGCATGGCGCGCAAACGCTCGCTTCGATGACCGGAAAGCTGTCGGCATCGATCTTCCCGAATCTCGGACTGATTCACAATCAGGTGCGAGTCTGGCGACCGATTGCGCCGGACCTCACCGAAGTGACCATCTATCCCTACGAACTCAAGGGCGCGCCGGCCGGCTACAACGAAGGCATGCTGCGCAGCCAGGAGCGCTTCTACGGCCCGGCGGGTCACGGGCAGGCCGACGACGTGGAAATTTTCGCGCGCAACCAGCAAGGTCTCGCAGGCAGCGCCGTCGAATGGCTCATTCTCGAGCGCGGCGTCGAGACCGACAAGCCGACTGGCGACGGCGACTTCAAGGGCCTGACAACGAGCGAGGCTCCGCAACGCGCTTTGTGGCGCGAGTGGGACAAGTTGATGACCGGCAAGTAGCCGCCCGGCTCAACATCGAATTGAAATGCCAACCTGGAGACTTGTGTCGTGTTCTTTTCCGAAACCATTAGCCTGCAAGAAGAGGCGAGCGTGCGCGGCAGGGTCGAGCAGTTCCTGTATCGGGAAGCTCGCCTGCTGGACGATCTGAAGCTGGATGAATGGCTGACGCTGTTCACCGAAGACGGGCTGTACTGGATTCCCATTGTCGAGAATGCCCCGATCCAGTCGCAGAGTGCGATTATTTACGACCCGACGTTGCGTCGCGAGGAGCGGGTCTATCACATCCTGCATACGGACTTTCCCGCGCAATCGCCGCGTTCTCGCACGGTCCACTTCATCAGCAACGTCATGGTGGAGAACCGCGAAGAACTGTACAAGGTGTCGTCGAGCCAGATCGTCTACGAGATGCGCAGAGGCGACTTCGGGCAAAAAGGCATTGGCGATATCGTGCCTGTCGTCTCGCAGGTGGATTATGTTCTGCGCGAAGTGAACGGCGAACTTCGGATTGCTGAAAAGAAGGTCCTTCTCATCAATCGCGATACGTGGCAGGGCAATCTGACGTTTATTCTCTGAGCGTGCGTGCCGTCGAGGCTGAAGCGACGGTATCCCGTCTTGCGTTTCCGAACAGGGGCAGCTGCGGGGCTGTCCTTCTTCGTTGGTTTATGTCGCCAGTGAAGTCTCGTTCGCGGCAGCGCGAACGGCATGGAAGGAGTGTGAGCCCGCGATCGGTACGCCTGGAATCATGTGCGAAAATACGCGACATTGTCTGATCGATAGGCCCGGCGGGTGATGTCCCCCAGCGCCGGTTCAGCGAATTCCGACGTTTCACGACCTGAGCCACATGTACAAAGACCCTAAATCACGTCTTATCAAAATGTATGACCGTCCTGGTTTTCTCCTGCGACGTGCCTACCAGATATCGTCGGGCGTTTTTGAGCAGGAGTGTCGGGAGTTGTCGTTGACTCCCGCTCAGTTTGCGGTTTTGTCGGTACTCGCGGCCACGCCGGGCATCGATCAAGCCCGCTTGTCCAGGTGTCTTGGATTCGACAAGGTCACGGTGATGTACGTGCTGCGCGGTCTCGTCGAAAGAGGATTGATGACCCGGGATACCGGCACCGGCCGGGGGCGTCGAATCGCGCTGGCGCTGACCAAAAAGGGCGTTGCCTTACTCGAAGAAGCCCAGGCTCCCACCGAGCATGCTTCGGCGTCGCTCATGGATTGTTTTACGGAAACTCAGCAGAAGCAGTTCATCAAGCTGCTCAAGATATTGACGACCTCGTTAGAGGATCGGGCGCGTGCACCGTTGATCATGCCGGAGTTTCCAGCGGACGAGAGCGTCGTACAGGAATAAAGCTCTCGCCGGCCGCGCGTTATCGTTTGATTTAGCGCTCGATTTCCGGACTGGCCAGAGCCGGTGCAATGCCGGCAAAACCCGCGTACTGCCGCAGGAGCGATTCATCCAGATCGAGTCCCAGCCCCGGGGCATCCGGCAGTGCGATGAAGCCGTTTTCGGGAATCAACTGAGCCGGGCAAATCTTCGTTGCAAAATCGGCGAACGGCAGATAGTACTCGGTCAACGTAAAGTTCGGCATGACTGCTGCGGCATGCACGGTCGCATTGAGCGCGATCGTGGTCGAATTGAAGTTGTGAGGCGAGATGGCGACATAGTGGGGTTCCGCCATCGCTGCGATTTCCTTCAGCTCGAGAATGCCGCCGACGTTGCAGATGTCCGGATTCAGAATATCCGCGGCCCGACGCTCGAGCACCGGCTGGAATGCGGCTTTGCCGTAGAGCGTTTCGCCCGTCACGACCGGAATGCCGACCTTGCTGCGAACTTCCGCGAGTGCGTCGACGTTCTCGGCCCAACACGGTTCTTCGTACCAGTACAGATCGAACGGTTCCAACTGACGCCCGAGACGGCTTGCCGATCCCGCGTTGAGGCGCCTGAGCATGTCGAGCAGGATATCGACCTTGGGGCCGACCGCGTCTCGAACCGCGCGAATCACGGAAACGACGTGATGTTCATGCTCCCGCGGTACGTACGTTCTCCAGGTGCCCGGTAGCGGCGACAGCTTGATGGCGGTGAAGCCCTTCTCGACGACTGCCGCGGCCGCCTCGCCATACTCGTCGGGTGTCTTGCAGTGATCGCTCCAGCCGTTCGCATAGACGCGAATCTTCTCGCGGCATTTGCCGCCGAGCAGGTTATAAACCGGCTGCCCGCAGGCTTTGCCGACGATATCCCACATCGCCTGCTCGATGGCGCTCTGCGCGCAATAGAGTTCGAACGAGCTACGCCGTTGAGCGAAATCGTCCTGGACGATTTGAGTGAAGTGCTTGATGTTGAATGGACTGCGGCCGAGGCATGCCGTGCCGAGTTCATCGATCTGGGCGACGATTGCCCGATCGCGTCCGCGTAACGTATACGCCTCGCCCCAGCCGTGGATGCCGGCATCGGTCGATACCTTGACGAAAATCCAGGTCCGGCTGCGGAAGCCGGGATCAACGGTATAGCATTGAATCGAAGAGATCTTCATGTTCCGGAGTAGGAGGAGTCAGTCGGAAAGGGATGCCTCGAATCGACTCAAATGGGCAGGCCCTTTGCTCTCAGAACTGCGTCGAAGCGTTCCGGATCGGACGTTCCCGTGCGATTCGATTCCCGTATGGCGTCCTCGCGTTTCAGATGTTCGAGCGTCTTGCGCAGAATGCGCTCGGCGTCGTTGGCCGGCACCGCAACGACGCCGTCCGCATCGCCCACGACGATATCGCCAGGAAGAACGGCCAGGCCGCCGCAGACCACGGGAATATTGATTTCTCCGGGACCGTCTTTGCTCGGTCCGCGACTCGTGTGGCCGCGCGCATAGCAGGGCATGCCTTCTTCGGCCCACTCGACGAGATCGCGAACGGCGCCGTCGATGACGAGACCCGCGAGACCCTTCGCGATGCAGGTGGTGCGCATCAGGCCGCCGACGAGCGCCTGAGTGATGTCGGCGCCGCCGTCGATGACCAGCACGTCGCCACGTTCCACGAGCATCAACGCCTTGTGGATCATGAGATTGTCGCCGGGCCTCACACGGACGGTGACCGCCGGACCGCACATGCTCACGTCGAGGCCGCTATGGTATTGCCGCAGCCCGTACGTCCCCACGTTTCTGCTCATGGCGTCGCCAATGGCCGCGGTGGGAAGTGCCTTGAATGCTTCGATGATGTCCTTGCCGACCGACGGCACACGGGGATTGATACGGTAGCCGGCGGGCCAGTCAAGATTCGCGCTTTGAGTCATTTCGATATCTCCAGTTTTTTGCAGTCGTCATTCACGCTTCAGATGGCTTTCGCTGTTCTGAGCCGTTCGATGCGATCATCATCCAAACCGAGTTCGTGCAGGATGTCAACGGTGTCGGCGCCCAGGGTTCGCGGCGGAAAATCGACCGAGGGATCGTTCCCGTCGATCTTCACGCCGGTCCGCACCAGATGCAGGTCACGATCGACGCCGGGCACGTTCCTGAATTCGCCGACCATGCCGCGTTCCGCAATCTGCGGTTGGGCAAGCGCCTGCGACACCAGGTAGACGGGCCCGGACGGAACGTCGACGTCGTTGAGCAGATCGCACCACTCATCCGCTCCGCGGGCGGCGAGGGCCTGTTCCAGTTCATCACGAAGTTCGTAGCGGTTCTTCAGGCGAGCATGACGTTCATGGAAACGCTCGTCCGTATAGAGGTCCGGACGTCCTACGGTCCTGCAAAGCGCTTCGAACTGTTCCTGCTTGTTGGCGGAGATATTCAGCAGGCCGCTACCGGTCTTGAAGGCACCCGACGGGCTGGCCGTAATGTTCTCGTTGCCCATCGGCGCGGGTTCTTTTTTTGCAATGAGCATGTTCGACATGGCCCAACCCATCGAGACCATGGTCGACGCCAGCATGGAGACATCCAGGTACGTACCGCCCGTTCGATCGGGTTGTGCCAGCGCGGCCGCCACCGCAAATGCCGCGGTCAGACCGCCGACCGTGTCGGCGACGGGATAGCCGACCCGGTAAGGTGCCGTGTCAGGCGCCCCGGTGATGCTCATCACGCCCGACATGCCCTGGATGATCTGGTCGTAAGCCGGACGCGCCGCGAGAGGACCGTCCTGCCCAAACCCGGTGATCGCGCAGTAAACCAGACGCGGATTGACTTCGAGAAGATCCTTATAGCCGATGCCCAACCGGTCCATTACGCCCGGACGAAAGTTCTCGACCACGACATGGGCGCTTTTGACGAGCGTGCGGAAGATCTCCTTTCCCTCAGGGTGCTTGAAGTCGATCGTGACCGAGCGCTTGCCGGCATTCTGGGCGAGATAGGAGATGCCCATGCCTCGCTTGACGAGTTCGGGATCGGCGCCGAGTTGACGGGCAAGATCGCCGCCTTTCGGATTTTCTACCTTGATGACTTCCGCGCCGAAGTGCGCCAACTGATGGCAGCAGAAGGGGCCTGACAGCACGTTGGTCAGATCGAGTACGCGAAAGCCTTTAAGAGGAAATGACATGATGAATATTCTCTGCAGATTATCAGGAGTCCAATGCTGCGCGAATTCAGCGGCGACTTCTCGACCGGGCGCTTTCGAAGTCAATTGACTGACGTTTTACGGAGTAGCGATGCGGCTCTTGATGCGTGCCGCGACGTCCTGTCCGTAATTCAGCGCGGCACGCCAATCCGTCGTAAATTCAGGGAGTTTTGCAAGCGCATACTTGGTCTCGTTCAGGACCTGGCGATCGAATTGGCCGATCTTGCCGGCCAACTCTCGCACGCGCGAATCGAGGTTCCCGGCGGGAATCACCTCATTGAGCAGCCCCCATGAAAGGGCAAGCTCGGCGTCGACCGGTTCCGTGTTGAAAAGCATCCATCCGAGACGCTTCCGGTTGAGTCCGGACAAATGACTGGTGGCTGCCGACATGCTCGCAAACGCCGCGGATTTCAGTTCGGGCAATCCGAATCGGGCATGTTCGCTGCCGACGGCCAGATCGCAAGCGTTCACGAGATTGACGCCGTAACCGAGCGCAAGTCCGTTGACTGCCGCGATCACCACGCCGGGAAACTCGCGGATCGCCATGGCCAGATCGATGCCTTCCTGGGCTGCGGTGTCCTGACGGCCTTCGGCGAGAAATTGCGCGCGCTCCTTGATGTCCACGCCGCAGCAGAACCACTGATCCGAGCCGGTGATGACGACCGCGTTGACGTGTCCCGCAAGCGTTTCCAGCGCGGCTAGCAGGTCAAGGCGCGCGGACTGGTTCATCGCATTGCGCTTCTCCGCGCGGTCGATACGCAGATGGGCCCAGGTTTCGTGTTTCGACACGACGATATAGGACATGCTTACCGCTCCTGTGAACCGCTTGAAAAGCCATACAGCGCGATCGGGTTGTCGACCAGAACTTTTCGGATCAATGCACTGTTCGGCGCCCATTCGCCGAGAAGATCGAGCAGGCGGGCATCGTTCGGCATTGGTTTTTCGCCGACCATGGCAGCGGGATGGGGCCAATCCGTTCCCCAAACGACGCGCTCGGGAGCGGACGTCAGCCATTCGGTCACCATGCGGCCGGTATCCGCATAAGAGGGCGCACCATCGAGGCTATCGTGATAGGCGCCGGAGAGCTTCATCCACGTCTTGCCTTTGTCGACGAGCCGGCGCAATACCGCGAATACTTCGTGGGATAGGCCGGCCGGTTGAGGGACGCGGCCGAGATGGTCGATCACGACAGGCACCGGGAGAGCCGCGAGATATTTTTCGAGCTGAACGTACGCGGCGCCGAGCGTGTGTACCTGAACGTGCCAACCTAGGGGTTCGATACGGCGAGCAAGCGCTTCGAGCTGATCGATGTTGGCGCCAGCGGGCCGCGAAAGATTGAATCGAATGCCGCGAACGCCGGCGTCGTGCATTGCACGAATGTCCGCGTCGGGCGTTCGGGAATCGATAACCGCCACACCGCGAGCGTTGTCGCCGAACTGTTTCAGTGCGTCGACCAGACAGCGGTTGTCCGTGCCATAGCTGGACGGCTGCACGACGACGCTGCGGAAAATTCCGAGTCGCTTCTGCAGGATTCGATATTGAGCGACTGTTGCATCCGCGGGGCGCAAGCTCGTTTCCGGGTCGTAAGGGAAGCGATTGTCGTAGATATGATGATGACAATCGACGCTCAAGGGCGGCACTGACAGCGTGGCCGGCTCATCTCCCGCGGTCCATGTCGGAAGATGGGTCATCACGATTCCTTCTTCTGAATGGCGGCGCCCGGGTTGATGCCGATCCGTTCGAGACGGTAGGCACTTTCCAGATTGACCGAGCCGGGCGGAATCTCTCTTGCGGCCAGCGCGGAGATCTGTCGAACCGTATCCATCGTTTGGTGTTCGCGCGCTTCGGCGGTCATGCCGCCAACGTGCGGCATTGCGATCACGTCCGGACGCCCGATAAAACGCGACGATGGCTTCTGGTCGGCAGCGCGACCGACGTCGAGACCTGCGCCACGCAAATGACCCCGATCCAACGCCGCTTCGAGCGCATCTTCGTCGACGAGCTGGCCGCGAGAGAGATTGAGGAAGCTCGCCCCTTGCTTCATGCGATCAAAGGCCGATGCGTTAAACAGATTCTCGGTTTGTGGCGTTGCGGCGGCTAGACATACGACGAAGTCGGAAGTGGACAGCACTTCGTCGAAACTGGCGGCCATATTGCCGAGCTTCGTCGGGTCCGCGAATGGATCGGATACTTTTACGGTCATGCCGAGTTGGCTTGCGAGCGCGGCGAGGCGAGCACCGATGACGCCGAACCCCACGATTCCGATGGTCGATGTACTGACTTGCAGACCTTTGGCAAGCGCGGGTTCTTCTCCGAGCGCATAGGCATGTCGCGCACGGGATACGCCACGCGCAAGATCGAAGATCATCGCGAGTGCCAACTCGGATACCGCCGTACCAAACCCGGCGCTGGCTCGGGTCACGAGAATGCCGCGCTCGCTTGCGGCGGGAATATCGACCGTGCTGATATCGACCGCGGCCCGGCAGAAAGCGATCAGGTCCGGCGATGCTTTGAACGTCTCCGACAAACCATGTGACGAGCGGTGAGCGAGGATGATCTGGCAGCCTTGCGCCGCTTCGGCGAGTTCTATCCCTTGAAGCACGCGGCCCGTGTCGTTCATGACGACGTCGACAACGCTTCTGAGTTTTTCAAGTCCGGCCGCGCTGTAGTAGCTCGCAAGCTCATAGTCCGTGTATGTAAGGAAAGCCTTAAGTCTGCCCGTCATGACTGATCATCCTCCAAAGTAAATGCGCTGTTCCGGTATGGCGTAGCCGCGGATCGCAACTGCTCCGGAATCCGGACTACATCGTCATTACGCAATCGATAGGTGCATACGTTCTGATTAGGTAGTATGCTAACACTGAGAGAGAAATGTGGGTACATTTAGATCGTCTTTCTTTAACCAACCAGAGGTCTTCGCTATGGCACATCGATTGCTGATTCCCCAAGGTGCATTGCTTCCGGCGCTTCAGGCGCGTCTGGAGAAAAAGTACGACGCTCGCATTCTCCCCGCGGCGGCGCAGGATCAGGAGAGTTTCCTCAAGGCTGAAGGCGAAGGTATCGAGGCTCTCGCAACCAATCCGAAATTCGGGGCGCGCGCCCCGCTTCTGGATGCACTCCCGAATCTCAAGGTCGTGTCGAGTCTCGGAGTGGGTCTGGATGGACTGGACCTGGAATTGCTGCGCAAGCGCGATATCGCCGTCGGTTATACGCCGGAAGTACTCAACGATTGCGTGGCAGATATTGCATTCGCACTGCTGTTGGACGTCGCTCGCGGCATCACGAAAGCCGATGCGTTTGTGCGTCGTGGTGACTGGTATAAGGGCGGTTTCCCCATGACCACGCGTGTTTCGGGAAAACGCCTCGGTATCATTGGCATGGGGCGCATTGGTTCGGTGATCGCGCGCCGGGCGCTCGGCTTCGACATGGAGGTTCGCTATCACAATCGCCGCCCGGTCGAAGGAAGCCAATTTCAATACGCTTCGACACCCGTCGAACTGGCTGAGTGGGCGGACTTTCTCGTGCTGGCAAGTGCTGGCGGCGCCGCGACGAATAAGCTCGTATCGACTGACGTGCTGAATGCGCTCGGGCCGAAGGGTTATTTGATCAACGTTTCGCGTGGCTCGGTGGTCGACGAAAAGGTACTCATCGAATACCTTCGCGACGCGCGCATTGCAGGCGCGGGTCTCGACGTGTTCGAGCAGGAGCCGGGCGTGTCCGCCGAACTGGCAAGCCTCGAGAATGTCGTGCTGACTCCCCATGTGGCGAGCAATACGGTCGAGACTCGCGCCGCGATGATGCAACGCGCAGAAGACAATCTCGATGCGTTCTTCGCGGGTAAAGGCGTGGTCAGTTCCGCACTGTAAGTTGCGGTTTAGGTCTGGAAAATATGACGCAGGAACAATGGCCCAGGATTGGGCCATTTTTCTTTCTCCAGAAAAAAGCGGGTTCGAATTTTCGGATTCGAACCCGCCAACGGCACGACTGCCGAACGCTGCTTCAGAAGCGCGTGATCATACCTAGTACAAAGGACGTGACGCTACCGCCGGGTTTGGTGGGCAGTCCCGCTCCTTGTGCGCCCGCCATCGAGAATGTCGCGCTGCTGCCATTGCGGACATGTCCTGCGCCGACATAGACGCCGGTTCTTTTCGACAGGGAGTAGTCGTAGCGAATCGCGTAGGTGGTGGAGTCCCCGGAACTATCGCCGAGTCGCTTGTATTGACCGAAGTCGAGCAGGAACACGCCAGGACCAATATGGCGGATCAGCACGGACAAATCATAGAAGTTGTTATTCGGGTTCTGGAATGTCGCCGTGCTGGCACCGGCCACGTTCTGACCACCGCGATGAGTCTGGAAGATGATGGAGGGTTGAATCCAGTCAAAGTCGTACATCATCGCTGCCATCACATAATTGCCCTGGATGGTCGTCGTACCCGCGGTCACGGGAGTCGTCGTGGCTGCACTTTGTTGAAGGTAGTTCAAGTCGGCGGAGAACTGGCCAAGACGATAAGCCAGACCTACGGAAACCGTTCTACCCAGCGACGCGGGAAGCGTCGGATCGCCATTCGAACCGTTGGAATAGCTGGCGCGCAACGTCAGTCCGGCAAATGTCGGCGAGTTGTACCGTATGGCATTGCTGTTTCGCGTCGTCCCGACAAAGAAGTAGTTGTTCGATGCATTGCCCCAGCCGAAGGTGGAGAGGGGACCCTGAGCAAACGTGATCAAGGTCGTAAAGAAAGGCGTGTAATTCAATCCGAACTGGATTTGACCAAAGGGTCCGTTCAAGCCGACCCACGCTTCGCGACCGAAAAGATTCCCCGAACCCGCAATGGATCCCGTGGTGGGATTGAAGCCATTTTCGAGCTTGAACAGGGCCTTGTAGCCGCCCCCGAGGTCTTCAGAACCCAACATTCCCCAAACCGATGGAGCCACATTGCTGCTATCGAGTCGGGTTGCACTGCTACCGGCGGCATTCCCCGTCTGGAGCGATACATCGGCTCGGCCATAGAGCGTGACAGAACTTTGCGACCATGCAGGAAGGCTGGCGCAGCAGGGTACCAGGCTGCAGGCCAGAATCCATTTCTTCATGACAATCTCCAAATATATTATGAGTAGTTCTACTAATGGAAAAGTGTGTTCTTGTTTAATTTGTACGGGCGTTACTCTTTCCAATCGGGGAGCGAGAAGCGCGAAATCAGCTCAGTGCGTGAAGGCGTGCGCCGCCGCTTTTCGTCAGGCGGTGGCAGGCTTGTGGCGCAAGAAACAAAGAATGATCGCTCCACAAAGCGGGCCGGCTGCGAGCGTGTCGATGGCAAGGGAGAACGAGTGGGTACTTCCGTACACGGCACCGACTGCCATTGGCGCGATTACGCTGCCGAGTTGCCACACGGCATTGGTGAGGCCAGATGCGGCGCCCGCGGCCTTCGTACCGGATGCCTCGGTGAGAAGCACATAGAGCAGCGGCGTATAACCGAAGGCGGCTGCTCCGAGAATCGGCGCAACGAGGTAGAACATGGTTTCCGTCGTGCAGCGGCCAAACACGACCAGAAGCGCGGAGAAGCAGAGGAGACAGACGATGGGCAGATACTTGCCGGAACCGTGCCCGAGGAAGTCTCTGAACCAGCCGAGCAGCGGCTTCGAGATCATCGCGCCAATACCGAACGCTGCCAGGATCGCTCCCGACGTAATGGGCGAAAGGCCGTACTGCTTGGTCATCAATGCGTTCCCCCAGGCGCCGAATCCGACGGTCGCCCAGAATCCCGCGAAGCCGGCAAGGGCGACCAGGATGAGATTTCGATTCATCAGCAGTTCGCGCACTTCGCTTCGTGTGATCGACGGCGTCTTCGTTTTCGTCGGACTATCGCGAAGCATTGCGAAGCAAACGAGACCCCAGACGAAGGTCACGATACCCAGCAGATGAAACGCGCTGGACCATCCGAAGTTCTTCGTAATCGTAGGAACGGTCGCGTTGCTCACTACAACGGCAAGAGACGTTGCCGTGCCGTAGATACCCATTGCGAGGCCGCGCTCGCGGTCGAACCAACTGGCGATGATCTTCATTCCCGCGGCATAGTCCGCGCCGGCGGTCACGCCCATCACGATCTGCAGTGCAATGCCTGTCATGAGCGAATTGGCGTAACCGAAAGCAAAGGTCGATAGTCCAAGCGGCAGAAGTGCAAAAGTGAGGGTGCGTCTTGCCCCGATGGTATCCGTCAGCAAACCTCCTGCTACGTTCGCAACGACGTACCCCACATAAAACGCGGTCACGAATGCTCCCAGCATCCCGACCGAGAGCCCGAGGCTCTGGCCCACCGAGGCCGCAACGCTGCTCCACGCGACGCGGTCTACATAACTGAGCATGAACGCCATCCAGGCGGCAAACAGTATCGCCCAGCGGTATTTCGGCGGTGAATCTGTCCTTGGTTGAGCTTCAGCATCGAATCGCGCAGTGAGGTTGCCTGTTTCCATGTGTACTCCGAGACATTGGGGAATTGAACGCTTTCAAATAGCTTCTGCGGCGTGTCCTGCCAACTTCGACGAGTGGCAGTGGACATCGTGTGCGGCGGGTGAAAAATGGATGCACTTTTCATGTTGCAAGTACACTTTTTCAAAAACAACATGTCAACAGAAACTTTGAAGTGGATACATTTTTTGGGGGTCATCGGAGATCGACAGGCTAGAAAACTGATTTCTCCAGAAAAGCGATATGCATCTATTTGATATTGTTTTTAAAGGGAAAATTAATTTTTTGACGTAAGGATTTTCACCGTCAGACCACCAAGAATGGCCCGATTAGGTATTTTCCCGGGGATGACTTCTATAGACCGTCGCGGCTCGATTGTTCGAGTGATGCACGATAAATGTATGCAGAATTCGAGGCAGGTCGGTTTTTAATGTGGGTGCAGTGTCGATGCGAAAAGTGACCGGCATGGCGTTCGCGTGTACTGATTCGAGCGGCTCGTTGAGCCTCGTCAGGACGTAAGCCGGTCGTAATTTAGCAGGCGATGCTTCAGGGTGCTTTATGCGTAGCTGGCGAGCCTGGTGAATTGGCTACTCACCAAATCGTATGGTGCGCACCGAAGCGGACGACGTATCCAGTGGGAGTCAGCGAAACGTGAAATTGCGTGAGGGTTATCGGCATTGCGGCGGGAGACGGGCGGCGAATGCGTGACGACCAGGGTTGGGGCCCTGGTGTTGCAGCCCTGGATGGAGACCGTATCGACGACGGTCGAACGGGAGAAATCCGCCGATGCCGCGAAAGATCATTACGGCACGGCCACCGAGAGGCGTGCCCGCTACAAGCCAAAGCCAGGCTACGCCCCTTGTCGCGTTCCACAGCGCAATGCATCCGCCGTCGGCGCCGGCGGTATGCTTGCGCCTCGGCTCAGGTCCGTGTCCGCTTCCGGGCCGTAGAGCGCGCGGGCAAACCGGCACCTGCGACGAACGACGCGCTTGTCGAGTCCGCGGCTGCCGTACCGGCCTGAAGCGTCAACTTCAAGGCTTGGCGAATCGCCCGTGGTTCATAGCTGGGATCGATACTGGCGATGACCCCCAAAGCATTCCGCGCGAGCTGGCGGCTTGCCGCGTGAACGGCCTGGTCGGCGGAGCCCTCTTCGAAGGCGATCACCACGTCGCGGTGCTCCTCTTCCGACGCCAGCCAGGACTGCGGCGCCGAGCGCATATGCAAACGCCGCGCTCGCTCCGAACGCGACCAGCAATTGTCGATCGAATCCTTGATGATCGGTCCCGCATGCATGACGAGCATCCGGTGAAAGTCGATATGCAGATGCTCCCACTCGTCCTGCGTGCCATCGTGCAGAGGCGAGCGATCGTTCATCTGATCGAGATGCGCTGTCAATGCTGAAATCTCGTCGGCGGACATCAGCGGCACGGTGAGCGCTATACCCAGCGACTGCATGAGAATCCAGGTCGCGTAGACCGAATCGACTTCCTGCGACGTGACCTTGGTAACCCGAGTCCGATGCTGGAACTGCGCATCGACGAGATTCTCGGCCTGAAGCATCCGCAATGCTTCGCGAACCGGCGTGCGGCTTACGCCATACCGCCTGGCAATATGGACCTGATTCAGAATGTCGCCGGGAGCGAGTTCGCCGCTCAGGATGTCGCGTCTGACACGCCGGTAGACATCGTGCAGATCACCTTCCGTCGGGAGCTTTTGCTTGGCCGTTTCGCCATGGATCGGCTCGGGCTCCAATACCAGGGGAGGTGTTTTTTCGGCCCTCAACGCTGAATTTGCGCGCGCTTTGCTCACGTGTACACAGTCCGATTGGTTTGGCATGCCTGGCTGGATGCCCGGTACGCGGCGACACTGTACGTCCCGACAAGATGAGGATGGGTTGCCTGCGTCTCCTGTGCGCCTCTTCGCCGACGGTATCGACGACAGCCGCCTGATCGATTATAACGCCCGCCGATACCGCCGAAACGGCGGCAGGGACAGATCCGGCGCGGCACATGCCGGCGGGGTCGGAGCGTCCCGCATCAAGCCGAAACGCGGCAATAAAAAAGCCGGCCCATGAAGGCCGGCTTCCCCGTTGCCGCTTTCAGCCGCGCGACGAAATCACTGCACCGCCACGGCTCCGAAATTCTGCCGCCCGAATGGACTCACGCGATAACCGCTCACGTTCGTCCGCGTGATCGCCGCGGCAGTCGGATAGCCAAGCGGAATCCACAGCGCTTCGTCGTGGATGATCTGCTGCGCGGCTTCATACGCTTTCGTGCGCTTCGCGATATCGGACGTGGCCTTGCCGTCGGCGATCAGCTTGTCGAGATCCTGATCGCAGAAGCGCGCGAAGTTGATGCCCGACTTCACCGCGTTGCAGCTAAAGAGCGGCGACAGATAGTTGTCCGGGTCGCCGTTGTCGCCCGCCCAGCCCATGAACAGCGAATCGTGCTGCCCTTGCTTGGCCTGCTTGATGAGCTCGCCCCATTCGATCACCTTCACGTCCGCTTTCACGCCGATCTTCGCGAAGTCGGCCTGCAACAGTTCGGCGCCGGCCTTCGGATTCGGGTTCAGCACACTGCCGTTCGGCCGCACCCAGATCGTCGTTTCGAAGCCGTTCGGATAGCCCGCATCGGCGAGCAGCTTCTTCGCTCTCGCCGGATCGTACGGCCAGCCCTTGATCGAGTGGTTGTAGCTCCACGTGTTCGGCGGATACGGATTCACGGCCGGCGTCGCGGTGTTGTCGAACACGGTCTTCAGATACGTCGTGCGGTCGAACGCCATGTTCAGCGCGGCGCGCACCTTCTGGTTGTCGAGCGGCTTCTTCTGCGTGTTCAGCGCGACGAAGGCCGTCATGAACGCGGGCGTTTCGACGATCGCGAGCGATTTGTCCTGCTTCGCCTCGGCGAGATCCTGCGGCTTCGGCGACAGCGCGATCTGGCATTCGCCCGCCTTCACCTTCTGCGCGCGCACGGTCGCATCGGGCGTGATCGCGTAGATCAGGCGGTCGATCTTCGGCTTCGGCCCCCAGTAGGTCGGGTTCACGTCGTAGCGGATCACCGCGTCTTTCGTGTAGCTCTTCAGCACGAACGGGCCCGTGCCGATCGGCTTCGCGTTCAGGTCGACTTCCTTGCCGGCCTTGTGCAGCTGGTCCGCGTATTCGGCCGAATAGATCGACGCGAAGCCCATCGTCAGGATCGAGATGAAGGTCGCATCGGGCGCGTTGAGTTCGAACTTGACGGTGTTGTCGTCGACCTTGCTGATCGACTTGATGAGCTTCGGCAGGCCCATCGACTGCGCATGCGGAAAGCCGCTCGCGCCTGCGACCTTGTGCCACGGGTTGTTGTCGTCGAGCATGCGGTCGAACGTGAAGACCACGTCGTCGGCGTTCAGCGCGCGCGTGGGCTTGAAGTAGTCGGTGGTCTGGAACTGCACGTTCGGGCGCAGATGGAACGTGTAGGTAAGGCCGTCGGGACTCACTTCCCATTTATCCGCGAGCGCGGGGACGACCTTCTTCGCGGCTTCGTCGAACGAGACCAGCGAGTTGAAGATCACGTCGGCCGAGGCATTGGTCGTGACGAGCGAGTTGAACTGCACGACGTCGAAGCCGTCGGGGCTCGATTCGGTGCAGACGGTCAGCGGTTTGGCGAGCACGAGCGCGGGCGCCGTGAGCAGTAGGGCGGCTGCGAGCAGTTTGAAGCGCATAGGATCTCCGATGACGAGCGCAGTCAGGCAGTGCGTCTGGTTGTGTTTATGCGGTGACGCGGGATGGGCGCGGGCGTCGCCACGATTGTGATACGTTCCCGGCGCTGCCCTCAAGTGCCTCGGACCGGGCGATTCCGGGGCCCCTGGGGCTCCGAAGCCTTGCCTTGCTGGCGGCGCGCCTTCGCGAAAGCTTATCGAAGGGGCCGGATGGCGACAACAACTTAATCCACATATTCATATGGGGCCGGGGGCTGGCGCGGTGTGCCTGAACGTGCCGCACGTACCGCGACGCGTGTGGCCAGGCTCAGGCAGGCAATCCGCCAACGCTCAAGCCGCCGCCGCATGGCGCAGCAGATAGCCGATGCCGTCGATCGCGCGCACGCCGTACCACGATGTCATCTCGCCGTCGATCAGCTCGATGCGCTTGCCGGCGAGGCGCGGATCGCGCGCGAGCGCATCGCGATGCGCGGACGTGAAGCGATACGGCTCGCTCGATAGCAGCACGCGGTCGACCTCGCCGAGCCACGGCGCGTCGTCGAAATCGAGCGCCGGATAACGCGCCGCGCCCGCGCTGCCGCCTCGCACGTCGGGCAGCGTGTGCCAGTTCACGAGCCGCAGCGTCGCGGCGATGTAGGTGTCGCGCGCGACGCTCATCCACGGTTCGCGCCAGATCAGGTACAGCACGTTTTGCGCGGCGAAGCTGCCCGCGGCGGCTTCCCGTAGACGCGCTTCGAGCGCGCCGGCAAGGTGCCGCGCTTCTTCTTCGCGCCCGAAGATCGCGCCGAGCAGGGCGTAGAGCGCGAGGTTGTCGCGCGGTGTTTGCGGATGGGTAACGACGATGTGCGGCACGAACGCGCGCAATTGCTCGACGGTGCCGCGCTCGTTTTCGTCGATATTGACGATCAGGTGGGTCGGGCGCAGCGCGCGGATCGCGTCGAGCTTGACGGTCTTGGTGCCGCCGACTTTCGGCACCGCGCGCACCTTGTCGCGCGGATGCACGCAAAAGCCGGTGCGCCCGACGATCTGCCGCTCGAGGCCGAGCGCGAACAGCGTTTCGGTGAGGCTCGGCACGAGCGAGACGATGCGCGCAGCGGCGCCCGCTGGAGTGTGCGCGACGCCGGTTGCATCGACCGCACGGGTTGGCATGGTCTACTCGGCGGCGGCGCGCGGCTTGCGCGGCGCGCGTTCGAACACGCGGTCGTAGAGCCAGCGCGGCAGCACGTGCAGCAGCATCGCCACCACGCGCATCTGCCACGGAAACACCGCGAACGAGGTTTGCCGCTCGACCGCCCGCGCGACCTTTGCCGCGAAACGGTCCGCGTTCATCAGAAACGGCATCGAGTACGGGTTGTGCTCGGTCATCGGCGTGCGGATGTAGCCGGGCGCGATCGTGACGACGCCGACGCCCTGCGGTCGCATTTCGACGCGCAACGCTTCGAGATACTTCAGCGCCGCCGACTTCGACGCGCTATACGCGCCCGAACCCGGCAAGCCGCGCACGCCCGCGACGCTGGCAATGCCGACCAGCGTGCCGCGCCGCTCGGCCGCCATCGCGGCGGCGAACGGCTCGAACGTGGCGACCATGCCGAAGTAGTTGATGTCCATCACTTCGCGGAACGTGCGCAGATCGCCGTGACCGGTCAGCGCGCCGCGGCTGATGCCGGCGTTGGCGATCACGACGTCGGGCTGGCCGTGTTGCGCGATGAACTGCGCGGCCGCTTCGGCGAGCGCTTCCGCGTCGCGCACGTCGACGGGATAGATCGAGACGGTGTTGTGGGGATGGGACTGCCGGAAGGCGGCGAGCGCGTCGCCGCGGCGGGCGACGAGGCCGAGAATCGCGCCGCGCCGGGCATATTCGCCGGCGAGCGCGAGGCCGATACCGCTCGAAGCGCCGGTAATGAAAACCTTCAGCGGTGAAGTCATTCCGGCGCCCGTGATTACATCTTCTTCGCGCGGATTTGCGAGACGAGATAGTCGAGCACCTGGGTCGTGCCCGGCAGGCTGTTGGTCGCGGCCGGACCGGTTTCATACTTGCCCTGCACCGCGAGCGTCGGCACGCCGTCGATCTTGTAGTCGTCGAGCAGCTTCTTGTCCTTCTGCAGCGCGCTTTGCGTCGAGAACGAGTTGTATGCGTCCATGTACTTCTTCGGATCGACGCCGAGCTTCGAGAGGAATTTGACCTGGTCTTCCGGCGTCAGCAGATAGTCCTTGTTGACGTGGATTTCGTTGAAGACCTTCGGCGTCAGTTCGTTGGCGAGACCGAGCGCGTCGAGCGCGTGGAACATCTTCGAATGCGGGATGAAGTCGTCGCGGAAGGCGACCGGCACGCGGCGGAACACGACGTCCGGACCCTGCTTCTTGACCCATGCTTCGAGGAACGGGTTGAATTCATTGCAGTGCGGGCAGCCGTACCAGAAGAACTCGGTGACTTCGATCTTGCCGGCCGGCACGTCGGTCGGCTGCGGCGAGGCCAGCACCGTGTAGTCCTTGCCGGCGACCGGCGCGGCCGGCGACGCGTGCGCCGTGGCGGCGACGAGTCCCAGCGAGAGAAACAGAATGCTCAGCAGTTTTTTCATTTGAGTTGACCCAGGTAGGCGGTAGAGCGGTGACGCTGCGCAAATGCCCGTCACCGTTATGCGGATTCGGCGTGGCCGCTATCTTATGCGACGCGGCCATCGTGCTTGTGACACGCGCCGCGCGCCGATAGTTCGGCGGCGGCGCGTGGGCCGGCGTTACGGTGTGTTCATTGCTTGGTGAAGCGGATCACCGCGGTATCGACACCGGCGTCCGACAGACGCTGGCGGCTCGAATTCATGTCCTCGAACTTCGCGAACGGCCCGATGCGCACGCGGTAGTAGGTCACCCCGCCCGCGTCGCGCTGCGTCACCTTCGACTCGAAGCCCTGGAACGCGAGGCGTGCGCGCTGCTGTTCGGCGTCGGCGGCGGTCTTGTACGCGCCCACCTGCAGGAAGTAGCCGGTGTTCGCGTCACCCGGGGCCGGCGCGGCGGTCGAACCCGCCTTGGTGTTCGCGGTGCTCGTGGTGTTCGCGCTCTTCGGCGCGGAGCCTGCCGCCGTCGCGGCCGGCGTGCCCGCTGCCTGCGGTTTTTTCACGGGCGCCGGTGCGGCGATCTCGCCGCCGCCGTTGTCCTGCGCGGGCTTCGGCGCGACCGCGGTGCCGTTCGCATTGCCGGCCGACGGCGGCACTTCGACGATCTGCGGCTCTTCGAGCATGCCCGACTGGGTCTGCGCATTGGTCTGACCCGGCGCGGTGTTGGGCGGCGCCGGTTGCGCGGCCTGCGGCACCGGCTGGCCCGGCGTCTTGCCTTGCAGCGGACGGTTCGGGTCGTATTGCGCCTGGCTCGCGCCGTTGTCGGTCGCGGCCGGCGGCGCGACCTTCGAGACGAACGGGGTCGGCGCACGGGTGATATACAGCGCCACCACGACCGCGATCGCCAGGCCGACGATCAGGCCCAGCACGATACCGAGAAACGTGCCCCCGGTTTGCTTCGACTGCTTTGTTGTGCGGCGTGGTTTTGCCATCGTACGAATCACCTGCAAAAAGAATCCAGGAACGGCCGTCGATTATAACGACGGCCGCATACATGTTGCGCCGGGGAGTTACATCTTGACGGGGACGGAGACACCGATCGTCGCGAGACCGTTGGCGAGCACCTGGCGCGTGGCCGCGAGCAGCGCGACGCGTGCGTTGCGTTCGGCCGCATCGTCGACCAGCACGCGCTCGGCCCGGTCATTGTAGAACGAGTGGAATTCTCCGGCGAGGTCGCGCAGGTAGAACGCGACCGCGTGCGGCGCGAGTTCGTCGGCGGCGTGTTGCAGCATGTCCGGGAACTCGGCGAGCTTGTTGAGCAGCGCCATCGCGCGTTCGCTCGCGAGCGGCGCGAGGTCGACGCTCGCGAGCGCGCTCTCGTCGAGGCCGTAGCGCGCGTTGCACTCGGCGATCACCGAGCAGATGCGCGCATGCGCGTACTGCACGTAGTGGACCGGGTTCTCGTCGTTCTGCTTCAGCGCGAGGTCGATGTCGAACACGAATTCGGTGTCCGCCTTGCGCGAGATCAGGAAGAAGCGCACCGCGTCGCGGCCGCGGCGAATCGTTTCCTCGTCGATCAGATCGACAGCCGCTTCCGAGCCCGGCGTCGCGCCGCCCGACCATTCGATCAGGTCGCGCACCGTCACGTAGCTGCCCGCGCGCTTGGAGATTTTCACCTCTTCGCCGTTGCGCATGACCGTGACCATCTTGTGCAGGATGTAGTCGGGGTAACCCTTCGGAATGCCGATGCCGAGACCCTGCAGGCCCGCGCGCACCCGTGCGATCGTGCCGTGGTGGTCCGAGCCCTGCACGTTGATGACCTTCGTGAAGCCGCGTTCCCACTTCGCGACGTGATAGGCGACGTCCGGCACGAAGTACGTGTAGGTGCCGTCGGTCTTGCGCATCACGCGGTCCTTGTCGTCGCCGTCGTCGGTGGTGCGCAGCCACAGCGCGCCTTCCTGCTCGTAGGTCTTGCCCGCGGCGATCAGCGCGTCGACCGTTTTCTCGACGCGGCCTTCGGTGTACAGCGACGATTCCAGGTAGTACTGGTCGAACTTCACGCCGAATGCCTGCAGGTCCATGTCCTGCTCGCGGCGCAGATACGTCACTGCGAAGCGGCGGATCGCCTCGAGGTCTTCGACGTCGCCCGCGCCGGTGACGGGTGCGCCGTCGCTCGCCTCGACCGTGACGCCGTTCAGGTAATCCTTCGCGATGTCGGCGATGTACTCGCCGTTGTAGGCCGACGCGGGCCAGCCGGCGTCGCCGGGGGCGAGGCCGCGCGCGCGCGCCTGGGTCGACAGCGCGAGCGTGTGGATCTGCACGCCGGCGTCGTTGTAGTAGAACTCGCGATGCACGTCCCAGCCCTGCGAGGTCAGCACGTTGGCGAGCGCGTCGCCGAGCGCGGCCTGGCGGCCGTGGCCGACGTGCAGCGGGCCGGTCGGGTTGGCCGACACGAACTCGATCAGCACGTGCTTGCCGGCGTCGCGCCGCGAGCGGCCGTAGGCGTCCTGCTCGGCGAACACAGCGGCGATCACGCCCTGTTTGGCCTGGGCCGTGAGACGCAGGTTGATGAAGCCGGGGCCCGCCACTTCGGCGGTTTCGACGAGGCCCCTGGCTTGCGGGTGCGCAAGCAGCGCGTCGACGATCTGTTGCGCGAGCTGGCGCGGATTGGCGCGCAGCGGCTTGGCGAGCTGCATCGCCACGTTGCACGCGACGTCGCCGTGCGCGGCGACTTTCGGGCGCTCCAGCGCGATGGCGGGCGGGACGAACGTGGCTTCGGTCGCGCCTTGCGTGGCCGTCGCGACCTGGTTCACCGTCTCGGCGAGCAGGGTTTCGAGTGTGTGTTTATGTGCGGGCAGCATGCGTGTTGCGAGTCCAGTGAGGCAATCCGGTAAGGCGGAAGAGGCGCCGGCCGCGGCCGGTGTCGGCCGCATGGAAGGCGCGGCGGCAAGTGACGCGGCGCTCATGTCGACCGCCGGCGGCGGCTTGACCCGTGGCGTAACCGCGGGGGGTATCCGCGATGCGGTGGGTCACGCGCGGCGGCTCGCCGTCGAGTTGTCGAGCGTGGCACGGGCGTTGCGGCTCGTCGCCTGGCCACCCTGGCCACGCGCTTGCGCAGGCTCGTCGCGCTTCGTTGCACGCGGCGCCGGGCGGCGCGCTTTTCCGTTCAGACGGATTTTAGCAGGTGCTAATATGTTCAATGAGATGCCTGTCACGGGCCGAGGCCGCCGCGACCGCACGGCGAGTCCACGTGAGGCGCGTGTTAGTGCCGCTCGCGCGTCAACTCCATATAACGACAAAGGGAACAGTTATGTTGATTACTTTCAAATGCCACGCCAGCCCTGACGTGATGATGCTCGAAAATCTCGCCCAGTATCTCGTCGGCATTGTCGGCAAACGCCTTGGGGAGCGGGGCGTCATCACTCACGAGGAACTGGGCAGCGCGATCGAGAAGCTTGAAGCGGCGATCACGTTCGACAAGCAGGAGCGCGCCGAGCACGATGGCCATTTCCACGAGCACGAGGACGGCCACGAGCATCACGAGATTCCGCCGGGACTCGCGCAGCGCGCGTATCCGTTCCTCGACATGCTGCGCGCGGCGCAGAAAGAAGACGCGGACATCGTTTGGGGGCTTTGATTCGAGCTGCCAGGTGAACAGGGCGGCGGTGGCTGCTGCGAATGGCGCGGCGGCGTAGTTTCCGGCCGCGGCTGAACGCCGGCACAGATTGCCGCCCGCAACAAAAAGAGCCCGCTCGATGCGGGCTCTTTGCCATTCCCCGGTTCCGAAGCGGGGCTGCCTGCTGTTTGCCGCTGCGGCCGCCTACTGGCTCGCGGACTCAGCCGGTGCGGCTGCCGATGCCGCCGCGCCTTTCTTCTTCTTGCTCTTCTTCGGCTTCTTCACGTGTTTCTCGGTGGGCGGCGAGTACGAACTGACCGCGCTCGAGCCACCCGGCGCGGCCGGCTGCGCGAGCGCTACGGAAGCGCCCGCGGCCAGCGAAACGGCAGTCAATAACAGCGTCAGCTTCTTCATACGATTTTCTCCGTTGACGGTTGCAATCTGGATGAGCCGGCGCGTTTTGGCCGCGCCTGACAGGGTGAAAGCCGACTCAGTCTACAAAGCCGAAAATTCGGCGGGCGGAAATATTCAGCCTTTCGGGGCCGATATAGTGGGGGCGCCGCACCGGGTCATGCGGCGGCCTGCCCGGTGCCCGGTCATGCCATGCGCCGCCGCTTACAGCAGCGGCGCCAACGCGCGTTCGGCGTCCGTCTTCGACAGCGCCATGCGCTGCGCGTAGTCCTCGAGCTGATCCGCGCCGATCTTGCCGACCGAGAAATAGGTGCTGTCCGGATGCGCGAGATAGAAGCCCGAGACGCTCGCGGCCGGCAGCATCGCCAGCGATTCGGTCACGCTCATGCCGATCTCGTCCGCTTGCAGCACCTCGAACATGTCGCGCTTCACCAGATGGTCGGGGCAGGCCGGATAGCCCGGCGCCGGGCGGATGCCGCGATACTTTTCGGCGATCAGTTCGTCGTTCGAGAGGTTCTCGCTGTTCGCATAGCCCCACAGGTCGCGCCGCACGCGCGCATGCATCGCCTCGGCGAACGCTTCGGCGAGGCGGTCCGCGAGCGCCTTCAGCATGATCGCGCTGTAGTCGTCGAGGTCCTTCTCGAACTGCTTTTCCTTCACGTCGACGCCAAGCCCCGCCGTGACCGCGAACATGCCGATGTAATCGGCCACGCCCGAGTCCTTCGGCGCGATGAAGTCGGCGAGCGAGCGGTTCGGCCGCATGACGCCATCGACCACGGGCCGCACGCTCTGCTGGCGCAGATTGCGCCATGTCAGCGCGACTTCGCTGCGCGATTCGTCCGTGTAGATTTCGATGTCGTCGTCGTTGACCGTGTTGGCCGGCAGCAGCATGATGACGCCGCTCGCCTGCAGCCAGCGGCCCTGAATCAGGCGCGCGAGCATCGACTTGCCATCCGAGAACACGCGCCGCGCCGATTCGCCGACGATCTCGTCGTTGAGAATCGCCGGATACGGACCGGCGAGGTCCCAGGTCTGGAAGAACGGACCCCAGTCGATATAGTTCGCGAGCTCGTTCAGATCGAAGTTCTTGAACACGCGCCGGCCGATGAATTTCGGCTTCACCGGCTGATAGCTCGCCCAGTCGATCCTGGTCTTATTGGCGCGCGCTTCGGCGAGCGTGACCATCGGCTGCGCTTTCTTGTTGGCGTGCTGGTCGCGGATGCGGGTGTAATCGGCGTTCAGTTCGTCGATGTACTTCGTGGCGCCCTCGTCGGACAGCAGGCTGGAGGCGACCGACACCGAACGCGACGCGTCCGGCACGTAGACCACCGGCCCTTCGTAGTGCGGCGCGATCTTCACCGCGGTATGCACGCGCGAGGTCGTCGCGCCGCCGATCAGCAGCGGAATCTTCTTCACGCGGAAGTAGTCGTCGCGCTGCATTTCCGAGGCGACGTAGGCCATCTCTTCGAGGCTCGGCGTGATGAGGCCGGACAGCCCGACGATATCCGCGCCCTCAACCTTCGCCTTCGCGAGGATCTCGTTGCACGGGACCATCACGCCCATGTTGACGACTTCGAAGTTGTTGCACTGGAGCACGACCGACACAATGTTCTTGCCGATGTCGTGCACGTCTCCCTTCACCGTTGCGATGACGATCTTGCCCTTCGCGCGCACGTCGCCGCCGGCCGCCGCGAGCTGGCGCTTTTCTTCCTCGATGAACGGGATCAGATGCGCGACCGCCTGCTTCATCACGCGCGCCGACTTCACGACCTGCGGCAGGAACATCTTGCCCTGGCCGAACAGGTCGCCGACGATGTTCATACCGTCCATCAGCGGGCCTTCGATCACGTTGATCGGACGGCCGCCCGCCGCGGCGATCTTCGCGCGCACTTCCTCGGTGTCTTCCACGATGAACGTGGTGATGCCGCTCACGAGCGCATGCGCGAGGCGCTTTTCGACCGGCTGGTTGCGCCACTCGAGGTTCTCTTCCTTCTTCGCGGCGCCGGTCTTGAACTTGTCGGCGATTTCGAGCAGGCGGTCGGTGCCGTCTTCACGGCGATTCAGCACCACGTCTTCGACGCGCTCGCGCAACTCGGGATCGAGTTCGGCATACACGCCGAGCTGGCCCGCGTTGACGATGCCCATGTCCATCCCCGCCTGGATCGCGTGATAGAGGAACACGGTGTGAATCGCCTCGCGCACCGGGTCGTTGCCGCGGAACGAGAACGACACGTTCGACACGCCGCCGCTCACCTTCGCGTACGGCAGGTTCTGCTTGATCCAGCGGGTTCCCTCGATGAAGTCGACCGCGTAGTTGTTGTGCTCCTCGATGCCGGTCGCGACCGCGAAGATGTTCGGATCGAAGATGATGTCTTCGGGCGGAAAGCCGACCTCGTTGACCAGAATCTCGTACGAGCGCTGGCAGATTTCCTTCTTGCGCGCGAACGTGTCGGCCTGGCCTTGTTCGTCGAAGGCCATCACGACGCTGGCCGCGCCGTAGCGGCGAATCAGCTTCGCGTGATGAACGAACTGCTCCTTGCCTTCCTTCAGCGAGATCGAGTTGACGATCGCCTTGCCTTGCACGCACTTGAGGCCCGCCTCGATCACATCCCACTTCGACGAGTCGATCATGATCGGCACGCGCGCGATGTCCGGCTCCGAGGCGATCAGATTCATGAAGCGCACCATCGCCGCTTTCGAATCGAGCATCGCCTCGTCCATGTTGACGTCGATCACCTGCGCGCCGTTTTCGACCTGCTGGCGCGCGACCGCGAGTGCTTCGTCGAACTGGTTGTTCAGGATCATTCGCGCGAACGCCTTCGAGCCGGTCACGTTGGTGCGTTCGCCGACGTTGATGAAGAGCGTCCCGGACGTGACGTTGAACGGCTCGAGGCCGGCAAGGCGCATGGTGTGATCGGTCATGGCGTGGGTGCGGGTCGGGTGCGTGCGGTACCTGGATTAAAGGGCGAGCGGAGCGTCGTGCCTGTGCGCGGTGCGTGGCGGCCGGGGTTCAGGCCGCGTCGCGGTACTGGTTCGGCCACTTGCGCGGCTTCAGTTCGGCGAGCGCCTTCGCGATGGCCGCGATGTGCTCGGGCGTCGTGCCGCAGCAGCCGCCCGCGATGTTCACGAGGCCCGCTTCGGCGAATTCCTTGAGCAGGCCCGAGGTATCGGCGGGCAGTTCGTCGAAGCCGGTGTCGCTCATCGGGTTCGGCAGGCCCGCGTTCGGATAGCACGACACGTAGGTGTCGCAGAGCTTCGCGAGTTCGGCGACGTACGGGCGCATCAGCGCCGCGCCGAGCGCGCAGTTCAGGCCGAACGTGAGCGGCTTCGCGTGACGCAGCGAGTTCCAGAACGCCTCGACGGTTTGCCCCGAGAGAATGCGGCCCGAGGCGTCGGTGACGGTGCCCGAGATCATGATCGGCAGACGCTCGCCGGTGTCCTCGAACAGTTCGTCGAGCGCGAACAGCGCGGCCTTGGCGTTGAGCGTGTCGAAGATCGTTTCGACGAGGAACAGGTCTGCGCCGCCGTCGAGCAGCGCTTTCGCCTGCTCGTAGTAGGCCGTGCGCAGTTCGTCGAAGGTCACGTTGCGCGCGCCCGGATCGTTGACGTCGGGCGAAATGCTCGCGGTCTTCGGCGTCGGTCCGATCGCGCCGGCGACGAAGCGCGGCTTGTCGGGCGTCGAGTATTTGTCGCACGCGGCGCGCGCGAGCTTCGCCGATTCGAGATTCATCTCGACGGCAAGCGACTCCATGCCGTAGTCGGCTTGCGCGACCGTGGTCGCGCCGAACGTGTTGGTCTCGATGATGTCGGCGCCTGCCGCCAGGTACTGCTCGTGAATCTCGCTAATGATCTGCGGCTGCGTGATCGACAGCAGTTCGTTGTTGCCCTTGATGTCGCGCTCGTAGTCCTTGAAGCGCTCGCCGCGATAGCGGGCTTCGTCGAGCTTGTAGCGCTGGATCATCGTGCCCATCGCGCCGTCGAGGATCAGGATGCGCGAATTCAGCAGCGCGGGCAGCGCCGTGCCGCGCGTGTAGGCGGATTCGGAACGGACTGGCGTGACGGTTTGGGCAGGCTGGTTCATGGCGGACGGGGGCTTGCGCCGGCGTTGGCGGGAAACCCGTCATTGTAGCCGTTGACGGGCGGATGCGTCTGGCGCGGGCGCTGGGCGCGCGTTATGTGGCGGGGGAGACGTCGCGCAGGTGTGAGGTGCGGGTGGCGGTCGTTAATTGAACGGCAAGGATGGTGAGTGCCGCTGACGCATCGGCCATGCGTTTGATGTGCGGCCATTATTGAGATTCGCTAATTCTCGTCGATGCTATAAAGGCCGCCTTACAACATTTCGTCTGAGGGGTTCCACGTTGCATGCCTACGGAACGGTGGGGGCGATGAAGGGACGTCTTCGGCGCATGACATGCGCGCTAGCGTATATCGCCTCGTCGCTTGTCGGAGGCTGGTTTCTTGGAGCGTTTATCTCCCATACCTCGCTATGGATTCCAGCGTGGCTATGGCATGCGATGCGCGCTGCCGTTTGGGCAAGCGGCATTGTCGCAATGTACGACGAAGACGACGTTGAAACGCTTTGTCTCTTGGCGCTAACGATTGCGTGTTGGGTCGTCGTCGCGCTCGTATTGGGCGCCGCATGGTTTGCGGTTACCCGTTGCATTCGAAAGCGGCGAGCGTAATTCTTTTCTTCCCAATCAAATGAGCACTATTTTGCGTATCGTCTTTGGCGCCGCTTCAGGTGCAGGTGCGATGACGGTCATCGTGTGGGGCGGCCTGTATTTATATGGCGTCCTGGCACTTCACGGTGTTGGAAGTCTGTTCGACACGAACCCCGAGGCAGCCAATATCTTCTTCTGCGCGTGGTTCGTTCTTACGGCTGTCGCAGCGATCGCTGGCGGCTATATAAGCCGGGCTCCAAAAAAATGACGCGACGTGCGAGCCGCGACATCGCGCAACAGGGTGTTGGCGGTTGAATGGCTGCTGGCCGATCCGGTCTGCCTCGGACGTAGCGAGTCTGAGGCAGTGTCGGTGGAGTGCGGGCCGACACCGTCCAGTCCAATGCAGGTTCGCTCTACGCGAACGCGGAAATTCATACCAAAAGACGATAGCGATACCCAAGGCCGGATCACCTTGGATTCGTGAAGAACCTCGGTGAAGAAGCTTAGTGAAGCACCACGGGCTGATGCATGAGACTGTCGAATTGCCCGAGGAATTCATCGACCTCGTCGAGCGACGGCTCGCCTGCGATCAGTTGCTGGACATGTTCGCGAAAACGCGCCGCCAGTGCACCGTCGATATAGATTTCGCGCTGCATGTTCTTGTCGACGATCTCGTAGCCGCCCGACTTCATGGCCAGCAGGCCTTCCTGCGGCGGAAACTCGACGACGCAATAGTTGGGGCTGTTGTAGATCATTTGCATGGCGACACTCCTTATTTCCGTTGGGCTTCCGCCCTTTCTGCACCATAGGTGGAGCATGTGTGATGGAATTCAAGGGGTGGGTCCGGATTGACGCTCGTGCGACGCGGGTAAAAATTCCGAACCTAACGGTTAGACCGGCCTCTCCAGAAACGATTCAAGTCATGCGGAAAATCGATGGGATCGCCCGATGGACGCGGGATGCGCGGCATCGGGCAGCTTGTGAAGCGGGCGCCTTCGAGCGCGTCCGCTGTCGCCTGTGTGACAGCAGGCGGCGTGCCCGTATCTGCCTGGATCGTGGCGACACGCCATCGTCAGTGTAGGGCATCGGATCGCTCCGTGTCTGCCGCGCGGAGCGAAATTTTTCGTTGCCTCGCAAACCATCGCGAAGCGCCCGGCCCCCCGGCCTGTGCCGGGTTGGATCGGCGCATGGCCCCGGCCCGACCGCGCTCAGGGCTTGATGATTTCGGGTGTGCCCGAATCGACCGGTGCGGCGGGCGGCGTTCCTTGCATCACTGCCGATGCGCTCGCGGGCGCGTTGTCATCAGACGAGACGGGTGTGCTCCCAGGCGGAACGGAAGCGGTGCCACTATTGCGGTCCCCATTCGGCGACGCGCCCTCTAACCCGAGCTTGCCGCGCCACACGAGTTCGAATTGCGTGCCGTTCGGCTCCGTTTGCAGGATGCGCGCGGGCAGCCAGCCGAGCGACGGCGCGAGCCATACGTCGATGCGGCGCTGATCGCCGTCGTGGCGCGGCAGACGTTTGAAATGGCGCGTCTCGAGATAGCCTTGCGCCGCGCGAATCGTTTCGTCGCCGATGGTCTCGATCGGCCAGTTCTCGCCGCTGTCGTTATCGACGACAAAAAACTGTCGCGTGACGCCGGGCTTATAGGCATCGGGATCGCCGCGCACGAGACTCGCGAGTTGCATCACGACGCTGAAGCGATCCTGTGCGCCGTCGGGCAGCGGCAGCGTCAAAGGTGTGCGCGTGAAGGCGATTTTTTTGTCGGCGCGATTGAAGATCGCAATGTCTTCCGCACGGCGGCCGCGTTTTTCGCTGTACTGCGCGGGCGCGAGGCCGAACGCGTCGATGCCGCCGTGGCTCGCAAACACGAACGGCCCGACGAACGGCAGCGGCACCGACACGATCATTTCGTAGCCCTGTGCGTTGCTGGCCCAGTGGATCGTGCCGGGCTGATTGCGCACGCCGTTGTAGAACGTGTCGTATTCGAGTTCGGCGGACGGCGGCACCGAAAACTTCACGCCCTTCGACGCTTGCGGCGCGCTGGCCGCGGCAGGAGCGCTCGCCGCGGCGTTCGCATTGGCATTGGCGCCTGCATGGGAGCCGGCCGCGGCGGCCGGCGCGCTCGCCGCCGCTGC